>CALWVX010000153.1 GCA_944385065.1 uncultured Oscillospiraceae bacterium
GAGGCCCTGCCCTTCTTCGAAAATCTGCCCCGGATCTACAACAGACTGAAAACCCTGGAGGAGGTGGGCCTGGGCTATGTGAAGCTGGGCCAGCCCTCCACCGAGCTGTCGGGCGGCGAGGCCCAGCGGGTCAAACTGGCCACCGAGCTGAGCAAGCGGTCCACCGGCAAGACCATCTATATCCTGGACGAGCCCACCACCGGCCTGCACAGCTATGACGTCCACCGGCTGATCGAGGTGCTGCAGAAGCTGGTGGACGCGGGCAACACTGTGGTGGTCATCGAGCACAATCTGGACGTGATCAAGACCGCCGACTATCTCATCGACCTAGGACCCGAGGGCGGCGACGGCGGCGGAACGATTGTGGCCGCCGGCACGCCGGAGGAGGTGGCGCAGTGCGACGCCTCCTATACAGGGCGGTATCTGAAGAAGATGCTGGTTTGACGCCGACGCGGCCCCCGGGGCCCCATCGCAGATGGGGCGGCGCGGTAAGCGCCGTAAATCCGAAGCCAGAGGCGAAGGATTTCCGCCGAGGATTTCAAATACAAGGGTCCCCATCCCGGCCAGCCGGGATGGGAATGGGCGACGGCGGCGGAACGATTGTGGCCGCCGGTACGCCGGAGGAGGTGGCACAGTGCGACGCCTCCTATACAGGGCGGTATCTGAAGAAGATGCTGGTTTGACGCCGCTGCGGCGAAATTTTCCCCGCCCTTGCCGCCCGCAGGCGAAAAACCTCGCCGCGGCGGGTGCTCCGCTCACGGAAAATCACGCTCCTGCATAGGATACCCCGGAGGTGTTGCCGGATGGGGATGATCTGGGAGGGATTGCTGGCCCTGGCCTGTGCTCTGGGGCTGGCCCTGGCGGGCTGGTGGCTGATGGGGCTGCTGGTGCGGCCTCTGCCCGGGCATGAGGCGCGGGTGCTGCTTCCCGTCCGGGGAGAGGGAGAGCGGCTGGAACAGCAGCTGAGAGGGTTCCTCTGGCTGCGGGGGATGGGGCTGCTGCGCTGTCCCGTGATGATCATAGACGTGGGATTGACGCCGCGGGGCCGGGAGCTGGCGCTGCGGCTGGCGGGCCGGTGGCCGGAGGTGGTGCTCTGGCCGGCGGAGGACCTGCCGGACTATCTGGCGCGGCTGTAGCGGCCGCTGGCGATTGACCGGGGAGAGGAGATGGAACGCTGTGGCGGAACAGGATTTGGAGCTGCTGGAGGGGACTGTCTCCGCCGTGGTCTATCAAAACGAGGAAAACGGCTATACGATTCTCCGGCTGGACGTGCACGGGGAGGAGATCACCGCTGTGGGCCCCATAGGCGGGGCGGCTCCGGGGGAGTATCTGTCCATCCGGGGCCGCTGGACCCGGCATCCCAGCTATGGCCCCCAGCTGAAGGCGGAGTCAGTGGAGCGCCGCCTCCCCCAGGGGCTGAAGGAGATCTACCACTATCTGTCCTCCGGGGCGGTGAAAGGGATCGGGAAATCCACTGCCCGGCGGGTGCTGGAGGAGTTCGGAGAGGACGCGCTCACCGTGATTGAGGAGGAGCCGGAGCGGCTGACAAAGATCAAGGGAATCACCCTCCAGCGGGCGGAGAAAATCAGCGCCGCCTTCCGCCAGCAGATGGGGGCGCGGCGGCTGATGGAGTTTTTGACGGAACACCGGCTCCCTCTGGAGCTGGCCGGCCCGCTGCGGCGGCTCTATGGGGATATGGCGCTGGAGATTCTGCGGGACAACCCCTATCTGCTGGTGGGGGAGGAGTTCCAGGTGGAGTTCTCCCAGGCGGACGAGCTGGCCCTGTCTCTGGGGGTGGGGCATGAGGACCCGCTGCGGCTGGAGGCGGGGCTGGTCTTCGAGCTGGCCCACAACAACTTGAATAACGGCCACACCTTTCTGCCCCGGCGCAAGCTGGTGGAGGCCACCGGCATGCTGCTGGAGGTGGACGGCGCGCTTCTGGAGGAGCGGTTGGACGCCCTGCTGGAGCGGGGAGAGGCGGAAGAGGAGGCGGTGGCCGGCCAGCAGGCGGTCTACCTGCCCGCCCTGCATGACGCGGAGGCGTTTATCGCCCAGCGGATCGGGGAGATGAGCCGCCGGGAGCCCATGCCGCCGGGAGAATTGGACGAGCTGGTGGACCGCATTCAGCGCAGGCAGGGGATTGTCTACGCCCCGCAGCAGCGGCAGGCGGTGGCGCTGGCGGCCAGCTGCCAGGTCATGCTTCTCACCGGCGGGCCGGGCACCGGCAAGACCACCTGCCTGCGGGGAGTGCTGGCCCTGTTTGAGCATATGGGGCTGGAGACCGTTCTGGCCGCCCCCACCGGGCGCGCGGCCAAGCGGCTGGGGGAGCTGTGCTCCACCGACGCCTCCACCATCCACCGCCTGCTGGAGGCCGGCTTTGACCCCCACACGGGCCGGCTGGCCTTTGCCAAGAACCACTGCGACCCCCTGAAGGCGGAGGCGGTCATCGTGGACGAGACTTCCATGGTGGACGTGCCCCTCATGGCCGCTCTGCTGGACGCCATGGGGGATGACTGCCGCCTGGTGCTGGTGGGCGATCCCGATCAGCTGCCCTCGGTGGGTCCCGGGAGCCTGTTCGCCGATCTGATCCGCAGCGGGGTGGTGCCCACCGTCCGCCTGACGGAGATTTTCCGGCAGGCAGCCCAGAGCGCCATTGTCCGCAGCGCCCACCAGATCAACCGGGGGGAAGTGCCGGAGCTGCGCCGGAGCGACGGGGACTTTTTCTTCCTCAGCCGGCGGGACGGGCAGTCGGTGCTGGACACGGTGGTGGATTTGTGCCGGCGGCGGCTTCCGGAGCGCCTGGGCATCCCGGCCGACCAGATTCAGGTGCTTTCCCCCACCCGCCGCCGGAGCACGGGGACCCGGGCGCTGAATCAGGTGCTGCAGCAGGCGCTGAATCCTCCCCGGGCGGACAAGGGGGAGCGGCGCTTCGGCGACTGGATTTTCCGGGCGGGCGACCGGGTGATGCAGGTGCGCAACAACTATGACATCCCCTGGCGGGAGGAGCACGGAACCGACGCGGGGATGGGAATGTTCAACGGGGATATCGGGGTGATCCGCTCCATTCAGGGGGAAGTGATCACGGTGGACTTTGACGGGAAGATCGTGGAGTACGCCCCCGACATGCTGGGGGAGCTGGAGCCCGCCTTTGCCGTCACCGTCCACAAGGCCCAGGGGAGCGAGTACCGGGCGGTCATCCTGGCCGCGCTGGACGGAGCCCCCATGCTGATGACCCGGGGAGTGCTGTACACCGCCGTCACCCGGGCCCGGGAGCTGTTTATCATCGTGGGCAGCCGGGAGGCGGTGGAGCAGATGGTGGCCAACAACCGGCAGACCCGGCGGTATTCCGGGCTTCGGGCCCGGCTGGCGGAGGAGTGTTAGGAGGATCGGAATGGAACCGGAGGAACTGGAGTTCCCGGCGGCGGTGCGCCGGGCCAGAGAATATGACGACGACTACATCATGGGCGGCTGCTACCGGGACGGAACATGGACCAGCGTGGACCTGACGGAGCTGGAGCTGAAAGAGACCCGCTTTGTCCACTGCCGCTTTGAGCGCTGCAGCTGGCGCCGAACCAGCTTTTACGGTTGTACCTTTGAGCGGTGTGAGTTTGTGGAGTGCCACCTCGGCGAGAGCTATTGGCGGGATACGGAGCTGGTCGGCTGCAAGGGGGACGGCTGCACCTTTCGGGGGGCCCGGGTGAAGAGCTGCCGGTGGTCCGGCGATCTGCTGCGCTATACCAACTGGAACGAGAGCATCTGGGAGCGGTTCGCGCTGGAACAGTGTGATCTTAGGCAGTCCGCCCTCTGCTCCGCCCGGTGGAAAGAGGTTCAGCTGGACCAGGTGGACCTGACCGGCTGCGAGCTGTTTAAGACGACGCTGAAGGGGATGGACCTGACCGGCTGCGACCTGGATGGAATCACCCTGTCCGAGGGATGCGGAGAGCTGAGAGGGGCGAAGATCAGCCCCCTGCAGGCGGCGGTGGTGGCCCGAATTCTGGGAATCCGGGTGGAGGGCCTGGAGGGAGAGGAGCGGAAGAAATGACAGATCAGGAACTGGTTCAGGCAGCGCTGGATATGCGCCGGTATTCTTATGTTCCCTATTCCCGCTTTCCGGTGGGCGCGGCGCTGCTGTGCGACGACGGGAGAGTGTTCACTGGGTGCAACGTGGAAAACGCCGCCTATGGCTCCACCATCTGCGCCGAGCGCACCGCGCTGCTCAAAGCGGTGAGCGAGGGGTGCCGCACCGGCTGGACCGCCGT
>CALWVX010000154.1 GCA_944385065.1 uncultured Oscillospiraceae bacterium
GGTGGCCGTGCCCGGATCCGTCCCGGTGCCGGGATCGGTGGCCGTGCCCGGATCCGTCCCGGTGCCGGGATCGGTGGCCGTGCCCGGATCCGTCCCGGTGCCGGGATCGGTGGTCTGTCCGCTTCCGGGCACTCCGTCCACCCAAGTGGCCGGGTCACCGTCGGCGGGATTATAGAGAATGGTCCGCGGGCGCATCCGATAGACGCTGATCCCCATATCCTGGGTCTCCAGCAGATTGCCCTCTCCGTCATAGATGTAGCGATAGGTCTGAGCCGTCACCCCGGTGTAGGGATTCTGCACCGAGTCCACCCGCGTGGTGCCCTGGGGAACCGACTCGTCGGGCTGATACACCGTCGTGGGGGCAATCCAGTTATAAGTCGTGCTCTCGGGCACAGCGTAGATTCCCTCCGGGTTGGTGCCGTAAATCCGGCAGACCAGCAGCTCCCGGTTTCCATCCTGCACAGGGTACAGATCAATCCGGATGGGGTAGTCGGTGTTGTTCCGGAACTGGAAATCCGTCAGGCCGTAATATACAGTGGCGTCCATACCCTCGGGCACATAGCCGGTATTATAGCCGTGGTTGCGCCGCTCCACCACCTCCAGCTGAGTGTGAAGCAGGGCATAGTAGATGGTGGACGAGGTCTGGCACACGCCGCCGCCCACTTCGGTGACCGTCTTCCCTCCGGAGTAGACGGTGGCCGATTTATAGCCCATGGCCGCCGAGCGGCTCCCGGTGGCCCCGTTGAAGGAAAAGACCTCTCCAGGCATGAGGACGGTGCCGTTGCAGGGCTCGGCAGCCAGCTTCACATTGAACTGGCGGTTGGCCGTGCCGGTGAGGACCGTGTACGCCTCACCCAGCAGATCGGCAAACAGTTTTCCCTCCAGGTCCTCAGCGGTCTCCGCCGGCTGGGTCAGGGTGACGGGAATGGAGAAGGTCTCCCCTTCGCCTGCCTGGGCGTATGCGGTCTCCAGCGCCTGGAGGTCAAAGTCCACTCCCACCACATGCTGGGTGACCTCCAGGGTATCCGGATCCACCGAGGCGCTTTGGGGCTCCACGGTCAGCTCGTCATAGATGGCCTGGAAATCCGGCTCCTGCGGGGGAATTTCCTGGGGCTGGAGCTCCCGCTCCGCCTCCACATAGCCCTCCTCCCCCTGGCCCAGCTTCCGCTCCATGGCCTCGTCCAGGGCATCCAGAAGGCTGTCCAGCGCCGCTTCCTGGCTGATGCTGACGCCGGTGCGGCCCTTGGTCATGACCAGACGGTCACCGTCCAGCTCATAGGAGGCGGTGGTGGCATCCGCTCCCAGCTCCTCCCGCATCTGATCCAGCAGTCGGTCCACCGCATCGGTGGACACGCTCCGGGCGGTGACCTGATGAGACTGTCCCATCAGGCGGGCCAGATATTGCCCTCCCTGCGTGAAGAAGTTATCCCGGCCGTCCCGCCAGGCCGCCTGGGCCACGCTTTCCCAGTCGTAGCCCATCTGGTCGGCAGTTGCGGTGCCCCGCCATTCCTTGTAGGTGATGGTCCCGGCTATCTCGTTCCCATACTGGGCCACAGCCTGTTCCACCGTGGTCTGAGCCTGCGCCGCCGTCATTCCGGACACATTTACCCCGGCAATGTAGGTGTTGGGGTAAATGGCAGCTGTGCTGCCCGCCCAGGCGCACAGGCCCACATAGGCGCACACCAGCACACCGGCCGCGATCCCCAGAATGATGGCAATTTTCTTTCCCTTCCCGCCTCCCGCGGGCGTTTTCTCCACACGCTGTCCTTCCATATCTGCTCGACCTCCCGGCGCCTGAATACGCCGATATACTCTCACAGCTACACATTATAACACGCCCATACCCCGCTGGCAATTACAGAACAGTTACAACTCCTCCGGCCCACTGCCCCGGGACTTCACCAAATTTTAAGAAAAAATCAATTCCATTTGGAAAATTTTCTGTTACAATATAAATCAGTAATCGCACGAGGGGGAAGCCGCTGTATGTCCAACTATTCCAAACAGGGCCAAAAGAACGATCTGATCTACTGGCTGATCGCCATTGGTCTGCTGATCACCGGTGTTGCCGCCCCGGTGGGCGTGGTGATGATTGTGCTCAAGCTGATGGGCGGAAAAAAGAAGGGACGCCACCCCTACTATGCCCAGCAGGAACAGGGCGGCGGCGCGGGCGCCAGGACCACCGCGCCGTACCAAACAGAGGAGCCCTCCCGCGCGGAAAAGTCCCGCGGGAAAAAGCGCCGCGGCAAGGGCCCCATGGACCAGCTGTCCCAGATGGCCAAAAGCGCCAAGGGACTGACCTCCTCCGGTGCCGCCCTGTCCATCGCCTTTGGCTGTATCACCATCATCGACGCCGCGGACAATCTGTGGATGCTGCCCGACGTGCTGTGGTATCTGGAGGAGATCATTCCTCTGCTGTGCTTCACCGCCGTGGGGCTGGGCATTCTGGGCGCCGGCCTGCGCAAGCGGCGGACTGTTCACCGCTTCCGCAGCTATCTGGCCATGATCGGCCAGCGGAAGGTCATCACTATCTCCGCCCTGTCCTCGGCCACCGGCAGCTCCCCGGCCAAGGTGCGGGACGATTTGGAGGATATGCTGGACGACGGCTTTTTCCCCAACGGTTTTCTGGACTATGGCGGCGACCGGCTGGTGTTGGATGGAGAGGGTCTGGAGGAAACGCCTCCCGCTCCGGAGCCCCAGCCCGCGCCCCAGGAGGAGGAGAACGCCATTCTGGCCGAGATCCGGGCGGTGAATGACGCGGTGGCCAACCAGAAGGTGTCCGCCCAGATCGACCGGATCGGGGTCATCACCGCCAAAATTCTGGACTATCAGAAGAGCCGTCCGGAAAAATCTCCCCAGCTGCACAGCTTCCTGAGCTACTACCTGCCCACCACTCTGAAGATCCTTCGGGCCTACGGCCAGCTGGAGGCCCAGGAGGTATCCGGTGAGAACATCACCGCCGCCATGGAGCGCATCGAGGGCATGATGGACAAAGTGGTGGAGGGCTTTGAGAAGCAGCTGGACCTGCTGTTTCAGGGGGACGCCATGGATATTACCGCCGATGTGGCGGTGCTGGAGCGCATGCTGGCCAAGGACGGTCTGTCCGACCAGGACGGGCTGACACTGGGCGGATAAGCCGGTTTTCACCGCCCTCGCACGGCACGTTCCATTCCAAGCCAAACGAAATGACGCAAAAGGAACAGCCGCCCAAGTGGGCGGCTGTTCCTGAGACTGTCGAAAAAGTGACAGAGTCACTTTTTCGAGTCGGGCTGCACGAAATTTTCGCCTCGATGTCGTCGTCACAAGCTGCGGATCGCTCGCATCCGTGTAAACTCGGATGCTCGTTCCCTCCGCTGCTCCTCCTCTCCCAGAAAATCATGAAATGATTTCCTGGGGGCCCAAAAATTGTCGGCAAAAATTTCGCGAGAAGTGTCATTTCCAAGGCACATGTCCTCGGAAATGACATAATTGAATTTTATTCCGTCGTCTGCAGACGACGGAACTCCTTGCAGGAGGGCTTTTTTGGCAAGCTGAGGAACAGCCTCCCAAGTGGGCGGCTGTTCCTCTCTTCATTGTCACGTTGTGGCAAAGTCCATTCCGCTTGCAGCGCCCTGCCGGGCATTCCTCTCTCCATTCCCTTGCTCCTCCTTTCCCCGCCGAACCCGCGGTCACGGCCGCTGGGCTTCGGCGGGGGCCCCGAGGAGCTGGGCGACGGAAAAAGCAAAGCCGCCCAAATGGGCGGCTTTGCAGAAATGAATTAATACTTACTTCAGGTTGAAGAAAGCGTTCATGCCGGGATACTGAGCGATGTCGCCCAGCTCCTCCTCGATGCGGAGCAGCTGGTTGTACTTGGCCACGCGGTCGGTGCGGCTGGGAGCGCCGGTCTTGATCTGGCCGGCGTTCAGGGCCACGGCGATGTCGGCGATGGTGGCGTCCTCGGTCTCGCCGGAGCGGTGAGACACGATGGCGGTGTAGCCGGCCCGGTTGGCCATCTGGATGGCGTCCAGGGTCTCGGTCAGGGTGCCGATCTGGTTGACCTTGATGAGGATGGCGTTGCCCACCTTCTTCTCAATGCCGGTGGCCAGACGCTCCACGTTGGTGACGAACAGGTCGTCGCCCACCAGCTGGACGCGGTCGCCGATGGCCTTGGTGAGCATGGCCCAGCCCTCCCAGTCGGTCTCGGCCATGCCGTCCTCCAGGGAGATGATGGGGTAGTT
>CALWVX010000155.1 GCA_944385065.1 uncultured Oscillospiraceae bacterium
GGTGCGGGAGACGCACAGGTCCTCCAGGCCGGGCTTGATGAAGTTGTTCACCATCTCGTTGACCCGGCTGCGGGGCTGGAGGAAGTCGGTGTCCTCCAGCAGGTGCTGGATGCGGTCGGCATACTTGCTCAGGCGGAAGAAATAGGCCTCCTCCTGGGCGTCGGTCACCGGGCGGCCGCAGTCGGGGCAGCAGCCGTCCTTCAGCTGGCTCTCGGTCCAGAAGGACTCGCAGGGCTTGCAGTACTTGCCCTGATAGGTCCCCTTGTAGATGTCCCCGTTGTCATACATCTTCCGGAAGATCTTCTGGATGGCCTGCACATGATAGTCGTCGGTGGTGCGGATGAAGCGGTCGTTGGAGATGTTCATCAGCTTCCACAGGTCCTTGACCCCCCGGGGGCCCTCCACAATGGCGTCCACAAACTCCTTGGGGGTGACGCCGGCCTCCTTGGCCTTGTCCTCAATCTTCTGCCCGTGCTCGTCGGTGCCGGTGAGGAACATGACCTGCTCGCCCCGCAGCCGGTGGTACCGGGCCAGGGTGTCGGTGGCCACGGTGCAGTAGGTGTGGCCGATGTGCAGCTTGTCGCTGGGGTAATAGATGGGGGTGGTAATATAATAGGGCTTCTTTTCCATGATACAGCTCCTCCGTTTCTCATGATTGGGCCGCCGGCGCCTCGGGGGCGGGGCGGGGCAGCAGCAGCGCCCGGGCGAAGGCCAGGGCGGACAGGACAAAGGCCAGGGTGAGCGCGGCCTCCCACCAGGCGGGCCGGTCGGCCAGGGCGGTCAGCCCCAGGCTGACCCCCGCCAGCGCGCAGAAGACGGTCCGGCGGGGCTTGCTCCGGCCGAAGAAAAATCCGGCGGCGTAGTAGTGGGCCAGCATCAGCAGCCCGGCGGCGGCCAGGCCGAAGCCGTAGGTCATCAGCACCGGTTCGCTGCCGTGGCGCAGGTGGGTGGCGAACAGCCAGCCCAGCCCGGTCAGCGCGGGGAAGGGGGCCAGCAGGGACATGGTCCCGTTCTCCTCCCCCCGATAGGCCCCCCGGCCCATCTGCAGCAGCCCCAGCCCACCGGGCAGGGCCAGCAGACAGGTGACGGCCTGGGCGGTCAGGTTGCTCAGCGGCTCGTCGGAGGCGTTCATCCGGGCGGCGGCGTCCCCCAGTCCCAGCAGGCCGGCCACCGCCATCAGCAGCCCGGCGGCGGCCAGAAGGGTCATCTGTCCCGCCTGGGGACAGGCGAAAGCGTCCAGAAAGCCCTCCGGCCTGCGGCCCACCTTCCAGGTCAGCAGGGCCAACAGCAGCAGCACCGCGCCCAGAACCCCCAGCAGGGCCAGGGTGGCCGGCGCGCCGTGGAGAAACAGCTTCTCCTCCGGGCGATAGGCGGAGGCCAGCTGCCACCAGCGCAGGGCGAAACCGGCCGCGCCCCCCGCCAGGGCCAGGCCGGGCAGGATCAAATCTTTTCTCATGCTTGCGAGCGGTCCTCCCATGTCAGTCAAATCGTGGTCCGCGCCGGCCTTGCGCCGGTGCAGTATTTTATATCATATACCATTTTCCCGGAAAAAGCAACCGGAAGCGCAGAGCCTCCGCTCTCACGCCCTCTCCCCGTCCCCGGCCGTCTCCAGAGCCCGGATCCGGGGGCGGATGACCCGCAGATAGAGGCCCACCGCCGTCAGACAGGCCAGCACCTCGGCGCACAGGAAGGACAGCCACACCAGGTCCGGGGCGGTGCGGAGAAACCAGGCGGCGATGGGCAGCAGCAGGACGATCTGCCGCAGCAGAGACACCAGCAGAGACAGTCCGCTGCGCCCCATGGCCTGAAAGGCGGCGGACAGGATGATGCTCACCGCCCCCACGGGGAAGGCCAGGGCGGTCATGGTCAGGGCGGGGCCCCCCATGGCCGCCGCCTCTTCTCCCGCCTGGAAGCAGTACCGCAGCAGGGGGTCGGCGGCCAGGGCCAGCAGGACGGTCCCCGCCGCCCCCACCCCCGCCGACAGGGTCAGGCTGAACCGGACGGCCCCCCGGATCCGCGCCGGGGCCCGGGCGCCGTAATTATAGCTGGCGATGGGGAGCAGGCCGTTGCTCACCCCGAAGATGGGCATGAATACAAAGGTCTGGATCTTGAAATAGACTCCCAGCACAAACACCGCCGTCTGAGACCAGGGGGTGAACAGCTGGTTGAGCCCCAGCGACATGAAGCTGGACAGGGACTGCATGACCACCGCGGGGGCGGCGATGGACAACAGCTCCCGGGAGATGCCGGTCTGGGGTCGGAACCCCCGGAAGGAGAGGGCAAACTCCCCCCGGATGCGCCACAGGAGGAAAAAGCCGATACAGGCCCCGGAGATCTGGCCGATCACCGTGGCCACCGCCGCCCCGGTCACCCCCATGTCAAAGACGAAGATGAACAGGGGGTCCAGCACAATGTTCAGCAGGGCCCCCGAGCCCTGGACGATCATGAAGCCGGAGGGATGCCCGGTGGTCTGGAGCAGCCGCTCGGTCAGAAACTGCATGCACATGCCGATGGACGCCCCGCAGCAGACGGTGAGATACTCCACCCCCGCCCGGGCCACCACCGGGTTGTCGGTGGACAGCCGGAAAAACAGCGGAGCACCCCACAGGGCAAAGGCCAGAAACAGCAGCCAGCACAGGCCGTAGAACAAAAAGCCGTGGCAGGCCACCCGGTTGGCCTCCTCCCCCTTCCCCTCTCCCAGCCGCTGGGCGAAGGTGGCGTTGAAGCCCACCCCAACGCCGGTGCAGCAGGCCACCATCATCAGCTGGACCGGATAGGCGTAGCTCAGGGCCAGAAAGTCCAGGTCGCTCACCTGGGCCACATAGATGCTGTCCACCAGATTGTACACCGCGCTGATGAGCATGGACAGCATGATGGGGGCGGACATGGTGATCACCAGCCGGTTCACCGGCATGGTCCCCAGGATGTTCCCCCGGGATTCCCCGGCCCCCCTCATGACAGCGCCCTCCGGCGGACATACTGCAGCTCGGCGCACACGGCCCCCTCCCGGGTGCGGGCCTGCACGATCTGAATTTTCTCCATGGGACTCCCTCCCTTAATATGGCTTCAGCATAACACAGCGGGGCCGCTTTCGCAAGGCAAAAAGCCGGGCTGCTGCCCGGCTTTGCCGCAAACGCGGAGCGCCGCGCTCCTGAAACGCGGCGCTCCGCCTGTTCCCTCTTCTCCGCCGGCTCAGCGCTCCGCCTCTCTCCAGAGGCCCTCCGCCGCGGTGACCGCCCCGTCCACCACAGTGAGCTGATAGAGGTCCGGGTAGTCCCCGCTGGACAGCCCGGAGGTGTAGGCGCTCAGCCCCTCCTGAATCACGCACCCCTCCGCCCGGGGCAGGCGGTACACGGCGTGATCGCCGTCCGGCCCGATCTCAGAGCAGGGGTCCACCCAGACGTCCGTGTCGTTCCAGGACAGGGTTCCCAGCGTGCCCACGCCCCCCGCCGCGTACACCGTCCCGCAGTAGCCGGTGAAATCCAGATCGGCCGCCGACAGGTCCAGCTGGGAAGCGCGCTCCAGGCAGATCTCCACCGCCTCGCCGTCCCGGTTGACCAGCACATACCCCCGCAGGCCGGCCTGGGACATCCCCAGGGTGTGCTGGAGGGTGGTGGGGTTCAGGGAATAGGTCTCCCCCTCGTAGCTGTGGAGCAGGGCCACATCCTCCCACAGAGGCGCGGTCTCCCGCTCCAGCTCCCCCATCTCCGCCCAGAAGCCCTCCGGGTCGTCCCACTGTTCCGGCGTCATGGGGATGTAAGTGACGTTCCGATCCTCCAGGTCCACGCTCTCGATCCAGGCCCAGTGGCCCAGCACGGCCCCGGACGGATCGTCCACGGGCTCCTCCGCCGGAGGGGGCCCGGAGGTCTGACAGCTCACCAGCGACCCGGACAGCACCATGACCGCCGCGGCCAGGGCCAGCACCGCCCCGCCCCCTCTTCTGGGGGTCTGGTCCATCATGGCCCGGAACCGGGCGAACACCTCCCGTTTGCTGCCGGAAAACCCGGTGGTCAGGCCGGAAAAGCTCCGGTCCCGCCCGGTCATCTGGTCCAGGATGGCCCGGCCGTAGGCCCGGCGGGCCTCCTCGTCCCGGCCCCGGAGCAGGTCCCAGTCACAGCACAGCTCCATGTCCCGCCGGGCGGCGCGCACCATAAGCCACACCAGGGGGTTGAACCAGTGGACGCACCGGACCAGGGTGAGGA
>CALWVX010000156.1 GCA_944385065.1 uncultured Oscillospiraceae bacterium
GAGGGGCTGCTGACCCGGTACGGTCCCATGATGGGGTACATCGTCCGGGGCATCCTGGCCGACCCCCAGGAGGCGGAGGACTGCCTGGCCCAGGTCCGCGCCAAGCTGTGGGAGCGGGCCGCCGCCTATGACCCGGAGCGGGCGGGGGAGGCCACCTGGATCACTGCCCTGTGCCGCAACGCCGCATACGACCGGCTGCGGGCCCTGGAGCGGCGGAGGGGGCGGGAGGGGGAACTGGCCCCCGACCTGCCCGACTCGGCCCCCGGCCCGGAGGAGGAGGTTCTGCGCCGGGAGCGGACCCGGGAACTGCGGCAGGCTCTGGCAGGGCTGAAAGGCCGGGACCGGGACCTGTTCTACCGCAAATACTACTACCTTCAGTCCACTGACCGCATCGCCGCTGAGCTGGGGACCAGTCCCCGGGCGGTGGAGGGGCGGCTGTACCGCATCCGCAAGAAGCTCCAGGCACAGCTGGGAGGTGAGGACCTGTGAAGCCCGACGAATTTGACCGCGCTCTGATGGACGAGATGGCCCAGCTCCCCCCCGATCCCGGGGAGGCGGAGCGGTGCAACCCCTGGCGTCACGCCATGTCCTGTCTGTTGTGGGGCACGGCCCTGATGGCCATTCAGTTCGACTTTTTCTATCTGAACTACCTGCTGCCCCTGCTGGGCTGCGGACTGTGCTATGTGGGCTGCCGGTCCCTGCGGAGCACCGGTCGGTGGTTCCGGCTGGCCTGGGTCCTGTCCGGCCTGCGGCTGATTTCCCGCGCGGCCTGGGCGGTGCTGTCCGCCACCCCGGTGGCAGGCTGGGCGGCGGCCGACCCCCTGTGGAAATGGGGGCTCACTGCGGTCCTCCGGGGCAGCGACCTGCTCATTCTCTTCGCCCTGTGGCGGGGGACCCGCGGGGCCTTCTACTACGGCCCCAGCCGGCCGGGGGGCCGGGACTGGCTGGGCCGGGGCTTCCTGTGTTACCTGCTGTCCTTTGGGGTGGCTTTGTGGGCTGAGCTGTCCCCCGCCGACCGTGAGGCCAGCGTCTTTTTTGATCCCATTGACCTCTACTACGACGTTCTTCACTACGGGCGGGCCATCGCCTTTTTGGCGCTGACCATCGGCCTGCTGGTCTGCCTGTACCGGCAGGGGAGAGCTCTGGCCGGCCGGGGCTATGACATCATCCCTGCCCCGGTGCGGCTGTCCGGGGGCAAACTCCTGTTGGCGGTGCTCCTGATCACGCTGGCCGCCATTCCCCCAGCGCTCTGGATAGGCAGTTACATTCCCACCGGCCCGGAGTTGCCCCCCGACATCCTGACGGCGGAGCAGGAGGCCGTCAGGGATCAGCTGGTCTCCCTGGGCCTGCCGGAGGAGGTTTCCGCCGCCCTGGACGGGGCGGAGCTGGACCGCTGTGCCGGGGCCCAGTGGGTAGAGGGGGGAGAACCAGTGACCTGGTCGAATATGAAACAGGTCCATTGGGAGAAGGGAGAAATCTCCTTTCAGAAGTGGGGAGTGCAGGTCCGGTTGTCCTCCTGGCTGGTCTTTCTGCCCGGGGACCAGGTGCGGCATATTCACTGGTTCCACTATCTCCAAACGCCAAGTCCCCGTTTCCAGGAACAGTTTTCGGCTGTGAACTCTGGCTACTTCCCCGTGAAGGACTTCTCCGCCCGACTGCTGTGGGAGCGGGGAGGGGAGACCCGGGCGGTCGGGCCCCAGGTCCATCTGGGCGGCGGCGCCAGCCTCCAGGAGGTGCGGGAGAACCTAGACACCCGTCTCATGACCAGCCGGACTAGAAACATCCTTTTAGAGGCGGAGCGGCTGGGCCACCTGCGCTATGTGCCGTGGATCAGCTTTACCATCCCAGATGGGGCGGAACAGGTCCGGGGCTACCTGTCCTACACCCTGGACGCCAGCCGCTTCCCGGAGCCCTCCGACATCCACGACGACCCGGAGAACTGGGCCTATCAGGACAACTGGTACGTTTTCCTGCGCCGCCAGACCGGCCTGCTCCAGTACCCCTTCCACGATGTGGCTGACTTGGGTGGGGCGAACAGCGCCTGGGACTACGGCCCCATTCAGACAGTGTACAGCAAATTTTTGTATTTTCCCCCCTTAGAATAAAAGAGCGGCCCGCGCCGGGACTCCGGCGCGGGCCGCTGTCTGCCTGAACAATTGCCCCGGTTGCCGCCCGGTTGCTGGACTTGTGCAGAGGGAGCTGATAGAATGAGACCGTGAGGTGAGGCATCCATGACATTAGGAGAACAGTTAAAAGAACTGCGGACACAGTCCGGATTTTCTCAGGAAATGGTGGCTGAACGGGTGGGGGTGAGCCGACAGGCGGTGACCAAATGGGAGTCAGGCCGGACCCTCCCCACGGCGGAGAATCTGGCCGCTCTGGCCCAACTGTACCAGGTTCCCCTAGAGCAATGGAAGGAGAACCGCTCCGCATGGGTTCAGGACGGGGAGGACAACCCCATGCTCCGGGAGAACAAGACCGTGATCGCCTTGTCCGCCCAGCTGGGGGCACTCTACGCCTGCGCCTGGAAGGTGCCCGGTCTGCTGAACGGCACAGGAGACCTCTGGAACGATCGGCTGCCCTTTCTGCTGAGCGGTCTGCTGCTGTGCCTGTGCTCCATGTGGGCGGTGTGGAACCTGTCCTTTACACCCGACCTGGCCCAAAAACGGAAAAATCTGACCATCGAGCTGCGCTATCTGGGGATCCAGCTGGCGCTGGCCGGGCTGTCTGCCTGGCTGGGACTTGGACTGGTCGGGCTGGGAGCGGCGGTTTTGGTACTGATCGTTTACCTGAGGAGCATCAACCCCAAGTATATGGGAAGAAACCTGTGGTGGAGGAGACAAAGGCGCTGAAAGCCGTCAGTCCAGGAATAGACTGAGCGCGGCCCGCAACTTGCGGGCCGCGCGTTTCAGTGTTCCGCGGGGGTTACCTCAGCAGATTCGGGAGCCGGAATCGACTCTTTCTGATTCCGGGCCAGGAACATGCCGGCGCACAGGGCGGTGAAGGGGGCCACAGTGACCAGTCCGAAAGAACCGATGACCGTGTGGATCAGCTCGGCCGCCACATACTTATAGTTCAGAATGTGGTCCACCGGGGTGCCCTGGGCCATAAAGACCATCAGCAGGGCGATATAGCCGCCGGAGTAGGCAAAGAGCAGGGTGGTGGTCATGGTGCCCATAGCGGCCCGGCCCACATTGACGCCGGATCTGGCGGCCTCCTTCCAGCCCAGGTCGGGGCGCTTCTCCACCACCTCGTGGACGGCGGAGGTGATGTCCACGGACAGGTCCATGACCGCGCCGGAGGCTCCGATGAAAATGGAGGCCATAAAGATCTGGGTCAGATTCAGGTGGGAGTAGCCCGAGTAGAGCAGGCTTTCGGAGTTGTCCATCACCGCTCCGTGAATCTGAAACAGGTCGGTGAAGAGAATCCCCAGCACGCAGGTGACCAGAATGCCGAGGAAAGAGCCGCACACCGCCGCCAGGCACCGCCGGTCAAAGCCGTACACCAGGGCAATAATGATAATGGTCAGAAACAGCGTAATGGCCAGACCGACCCAGATGGGGTTCCAGCCCTTGAGATAGAGGGGAACCAGCACTTTCCACAGGCACAGAATAGTCAGTACAAAGGAGGCAATGGCCCGCACGCCGGTGCGTCCGGCAAAGAGAATGAGAAACAGGGCAAAACCAAGCCCCATCAGGGCCTCCCAGCCCAGCCGGTAGTGATCGGTCATGGTCACATTGGTGATCACATCCCCGTCGTGGCTGACCACCACCTGGGCCACGTCCCCGGGGGAGAACAGCTTGTCCTGCTCCAGGGAGCCGTTGAGCAGGTTGATCCCGGTGACCGTCTGACCGGCGAAGGCGCCGTCCCGGAGCTCCAGGGTACACCGCTGTTCTCCGGAGCGGACCAGGCCGGTGTCGAGGATGGTGGAGTTGTCCACCTCCAGCACCGAGGCGGTGCACCGCTCCGCCTCCTGGTAGAGCAGGGCCCCCTCGAAGCCGGTGGGCAGGAAAAACAAGATCACGATGGCCAGTAGGCACACCAGGACCGGGGCCTCGTAGCGCAGGGACTGGAAATGGAAACGGTTCAGCATGGGGTCAGGCTCCTTTGATGGTTGAAATAATCGGGGAGAGCTGGGGCTGTTATCCCAGCAGATTCCATCCGGCCAGCAGCAGAATGGACAAAATGGCCAGA
>CALWVX010000157.1 GCA_944385065.1 uncultured Oscillospiraceae bacterium
GGCTCCACCATCTGCGCCGAGCGCACCGCGCTGCTCAAAGCGGTGAGCGAGGGGTGCCGCACCGGCTGGACCGCCGTTGCCATTGCCGGCTCGGGGGAGGACTTCTGCTGGCCCTGCGGGGCCTGCCGGCAGATGCTCTATGAATTTGCCCCGGAGCTGCGGGTGCTGGCCGCCCGGCCGGACGGGAGCTATCAGGAGGCGGTGCTGTCTCAGCTGCTGCCCCGGGCCTTCGGGCCGGCCTCGCTGCAGTAACAAAAAAGCGAAGCGGAAAGATGGGGCTGCCGCGGCTGCTCAAAAAAGGCCTGCTGCAAAAGCCCGCCGCCAGGAGACGGCGGGGCTCAAAAGAAATTTGGTCATTTTCGGCGGTCCGCGCCCGATGCGGATCGCCGTTTTTTTGCGGCGTTCAGAAACGCGGTGAAAATCAAATTCCAAATTTCTCCGCGCCCCGCCGGGCATAAGCGGCGATATGTGGAACCATACTACCTTCGGAACCTGAGATAAGGAGGTGGTCTGTCATGGTGATAGATAAGATCGCTCTGGCGCTGCTGATCATCGGCGGCCTGAACTGGGGCAGCGTGGGTCTGTTCCAGTTTGATCTGGTGGCCTTTGCCTGCGGCGGTTCCGGGAGCATGATCAGCCGGGTGATTTACACTCTGGTGGGTCTGTCCGCCGTGTGGTGCGTCTCGCTGCTGTTCCGGGACCGGGATCACGATCCCGTGGAGGAGCGGCGCTGACCGTGTGTTCCAAGGAATCCCTGCCGCGGCCCGGAACGTCCGGGCCGCGGCTGTTTTTCTCATGTCGATTTGCCCAAAGATGAGAGGGGAAGAGGAGGATGAACTGGATTTTACAAGAGGAAAATCCGGGAATCCGCTGCGGCACAAGGGATTTCAAACTGTGCGCTTTTATGGCGGGGACCTGGAGCTTCCCGTGACTTTACATGGATTTAACATATAGACGGTTTCAGATTTTACATTCCTTTTTTATACTGACCCACGTAAGTCGAGCAAATCCAACATCAAACCAGAACAAAAGGAGACATTCAAAATGAAAAAACTGACTTGCCTGGGTCTGTCTGTTGTCATGGCCCTCTCCCTGCTGGCCGGCTGCGGCGGCGGCGGGACTTCCACCCCCAGCACCAGCACCCCCGATGCCAGCGCCCCCTCCACCAGCCAGGGCACTGACGCCAGCACCCCCGCCAACGAGGAGATCTCCGGCGCTGTCAACACCGACGGCTCCACCTCCATGGCCGACGTGATGGCCGCCTTCAAAGAGTCCTTTGAGGGCCTCTACCCCGACGTGACCATCAACTACTCCGGCACCGGCTCCGGTTCCGGCATCACCAACGCTCTGGCCGGCACCGTGGACATCGGCCTGTCCTCCCGTGCGCTGACCGACGAGGAGAAGGCCGAGGGCGCTGTGGAGAACATTGTGGCTCTGGACGGCGTGGCCGTCGTGGTCAACCCCGAGAACACCATCACCAACCTGACCGTGGAGCAGATCGCCCAGATTTACAACGGCACCATCACCAACTGGTCCGAGCTGGGCGGCGCCGACGCCCCCATCGCCGTCATCGGCCGTGACGCCGCCTCCGGCACCCGCGGCGCCTTCGAGGAGATCGTGGGCGTGGAGGACCAGTGCGTGTACACCAATGAGTACGAGTCCACCGGCGAGGTGATCGGTTCCGTGGCCGGCAACCCCAACGCCATCGGCTATGCCTCCCTGTCCGCCGTGGACGAGAGCGTGGTGGCCGTGGAGGTCAACGGCGTGGCCCCCTCCGAGGCCACCGTGGCTGACGGCACCTATGAGATCCAGCGCCCCTTCGTCATGGTCACCAAGGAGGGCGCGGAGCTCTCTCCCGCCGCCCAGGCCTTCCTGGATTGGGCCATGAGCGCCGACGCCGCCGACGAGATCGAGGCTGCCGGCTGCGTCTCCCCCAACGCCTGAGACACCTTCCATAACCAACGTCCGGAACAAGCCCCCGCCCTTACGGGGGCTTGTTCTGGCATGTGACCCCTCTGCTGGGAAGAAGCGCGAATCTGGATCCGCGCTCCTTCTCAGCAGAGGAGACAAGAAAGGGAAAGTTGGTATTCTTATGAGTGAGCAATCGCTGCGCAATCCCTCCGCGCCGGCCGGGCGGAAGGGAAGGAACGGAGGCGCGCGTCCGCTGGAGTCGGTGATGCAGATGATTTTCTTTATCTGCGGCTTCATCGCCATCGCCTTCGTGCTGGTCATCACTATCTATCTGATCATCTCCGGCCTGCCCGCCATCCGGGAGATCGGCCTGGTGGACTTCCTCTTCGGCCAGGAGTGGGCCTCCACGGCCGAGGAGCCCAAGTTCGGTATCCTGCCCCTGATCCTTACCTCCGTCTACGGCACTGCGGGGGCCATCCTCATCGGGGTGCCCATCGGCTTCCTCATGGCCGTGTTCCTCTCCAAGGTGGCCCCCCGGCGGGTGGCCGCAGTGGTCCGCCCGGTGGTGGACCTGCTGGCGGGCATCCCTTCCATCGTCTACGGCCTGGTGGGCCTGATGGTGCTGGTCCCCTTCATCCGGGAGACTTTTCACACCGCCGCCGGCGAGAGCCTGCTGGCCGCCATCGTGGTGCTGGCCGTCATGATCCTGCCCTCCATCATCTCCGTGTCCGAGACCGCTCTCAACGCGGTGCCCAAGGAGTATGAGGAGGCCTCCCTGGCCCTGGGGGCCACCGACATCGAGACCTATTTCCGCATCTCCGCCCCGGCGGCCAAGAGTGGCATCGCCGCCGCCGTGGTGCTGGGCGTGGGCCGGGCCATCGGCGAGGCCATGGCCATCATGATGGTGGCGGGCAATGTGGCCAATATGCCCGACCTGCTGTCCAGCGTCCGGTTCCTCACCACCGGCATCGCGGTGGAGCTGGCCTATTCCAGCGGCCTTCAGCGCCAGGCCCTGTTCTCCATCGGCCTTGTGCTGTTCCTGTTCATCATGTGTATCAACGTGATCCTCAACGTGTTCCTGAAGCGGGATAAGGAGGGCTGAACGCAGTGAGCAGTATCAAAGAGAGCCCCCAGGCTCGGACAGGCGCCTCCCAGGGCCTGTCCGCCAGCCGCCGGGCCTATAACACGGGCATGCGCGCCCTTATCTACATCGCCGCCGCCATCGTGGTGGTCCTGCTGGTCTTTCTGCTGGGCTATATCCTGTACCGGGGACTGCCCAACCTCACATGGGAGTTTCTGACCTCGGAGGAGAGTGTGGTCAGGGATGTCCAGGGCATCGGCCCCGCCATTCTGAATACCCTCTATGTTATCCTCGCCACCCTTGTCGTGGTGCTCCCCCTGGGGGTGGGAGCCGCCATCTACCTCACCGAGTACGCCAAGAACCGAAAGCTGGTGGCCGCCATCGAGTTCGCCACCGAGACCCTGGCCGGCATCCCCTCCATCATCTACGCCCTGGTGGGCGTGCTCATCTTCGCCGAGTCCCTGGCCTTGGGCAAGACCCTCATCGCCGGCGCCCTGACTCTGGTGATCATGACCCTGCCCACCGTCATCCGCACCACCCAGGAGTCCCTGAAGACGGTGCCCCAGAGCTATCGGGAGGGTTCCCTGGGCCTGGGCAGCGGCAAGTGGCACATGATCCGCACAGTGGTGCTGCCCTCTTCCATCGACGGCATCGTCACAGGCTGTATTCTGTCCATCGGCCGCATCGTGGGGGAGAGCGCCGTCCTCCTCTACACGGTGGGAATGAGCATGAGCATGCAGGACTTTTTCCGGAATGGGCTGGAGAGCTTCTTCTCCGCCTCCGGTTCCACCCTGAGCGTGGCCCTCTATGTCTACGCCAAGGTGCGGGCCGACTTTGATCTGGCCTTCTCGGTGGCTGTGGTGCTCATCGTGATCACCCTGGTCATCAACCTGGCCTCCAGTCTGGTGGGTCGGAAATTAAAGAAAAACTAAGAGAGGGAGACATAGACTATGTCTGATATGTCCGCCATTATTGACGTCAAGGATCTGAACCTGTGGTACGGGGCCCATCAGGCCCTCCACCATGTGAATATGGAGATCCCGGCCAACGAGATCACCGCCCTCATCGGCCCCTCGGGCTGCGGCAAGTCCACCTTCCTGAAGACCCTGGACCGGATGAACGACCTGGTGGACGGCATCAAGATCACCGGCCAGGTCCAGTACCGGGGCCAGGACATCTA
>CALWVX010000158.1 GCA_944385065.1 uncultured Oscillospiraceae bacterium
GCGTACATCTTCCGGTAGATGGAGTAGATGTGCTTCACCCGGCCGTAGACCGTGCAGTGGATGCCCTCCTGGGCCAGCCGCTGCTGGATGCGGTGCTGGATGGAGGCCAGGAACTCCTCGTGGGCGGCCGAGCGCTGTTTCAGCTGATCCTCGATCTCTTTGTACCCCACTGGGTCCAGATACCGCAGGGACAGGTCCTCCAGCTCCCACTTGATCTTCTGCATGCCCAGCCGATGGGCGATGGGGGCGTAAATCTCCATGGTCTCCAGACTTTTTTCCCGCTGCTTGCGGGGGGTCTGATACTCCATGGTGCGCATGTTGTGCAGCCGGTCGCACACCTTGATGAGGATGACCCGGATGTCCCGGCTCATGGCGATGAGCATCTTGCGCAGATTTTCCATCTGCTCCTCTTCCTTGGTGACAAACTGCACCCGGGTCAGCTTGGTGACCCCCTCCACCAGCTCGGCCACGGTGGGGCCGAATTTTTTGGCGATCTCCTCATGGGTGGAGGGGGTGTCCTCAATGCAGTCGTGGAGCAGGGCGGCGATCACCGAGTCCACATCCAGTTCCAGGTCGGCCACAATCTCCGCCACGGCGATGGGGTGGATGATATAGGGTTCTCCGCTCTTGCGCAGCTGGCCGTGGTGAGAGGCGTCAGCGTAGGTAAAAGCGTCGAACAGCCGCTTGGTGTCCAGATTCGGCGTATAAGAGGTCACCTTTTTTTCCAGAGCGTGGTAACGTTCCAGGATCGGGTCCATAGGATCACCTTCTGACAAATTCGGAATTGGGAATAAGAAATTAGGAATTTCATGTTCTGAGTCAGGTGGGTGCCGGCCGATGCGGACGGCAAATTTCTCATTCCCAACTCCTGATTCCTAATTTTTCTGTATGGCGTCTCGCAGTTTTTTCAGAATCTCCGAGGCCTCCAGGTCCACCTTCTGCTCCACATGGCACAGGCGGATCTGGATACGGTCGGTGCGGCGGTTCAGGTCGATCAGTCCCCGCTCCTCCAGCACCTCCAGACAGAGCATGGTGCGGGCGGGGATTTCCCGCTGCCGGCTGGAGCGGGAGACGGCCCGGGCGATGCGCACCGGGGTGTCCTCCACCACGCTGCCGACGGAGGACTGCCGTTTCAGCCAGCGCCACAGGCCCACAAAGTCCTCCCGGGAGGGGAGCAGAAGCTGGGCCTCCTGAACGGTGAGCCGGTCGCCCCGGCGGTACTTCTCATACACACCCCGCTCCAGCTGGGCCCGGGAGGGGACCACCCGCAGGTCGCTCACCTGGAGCTGTACATCCCGGCGGCCCCGGAAATCGTTGATCTGGGGAGAGAAGACCACGTCCACCCGGCAGCCCGGGCACAGCCCCTCCTCCACCCCATCGGCGGAAAACCAGATGGCGTCCAGACTGATCCCCCGGGCCTCCAGCCGCAGCTTCAGGTGCCGCCCCCGTCCCACCTGGGTCATGGTGTGCACCTGCGCCCCCCGGAGGAGGAGCACCGGCCGGGGATTGCCCGAGCCGCAGGGCTCCAGCAGGTCCAGAGATTCCACCGCTTCCACTGTCAGCTCCTGGGGCTGGACGGCCAGGTCCACCTCCAGTGCGGCCTGGGGCGTTTTCGGCCCATTCAGCGCGGCCCGGCGCAGCGCGCGGGCCAGGGCGGGGATGTTTTCCTCCCGGACGGTGAAGCCGGCGGCCAGGGCGTGTCCCCCGAAACTCTCCAGCAGACAGGCGCATTCGGTGAGCAGTTCAAACAGATTGACGCCGCCCCAGGAGCGGCAGGAGCCCTTGCCGATCCCCTGGTCCAGGCAGATCATGAAGCAGGGACAGCCGTATTTCTCGGCCAGGCGGGAGGCCACGATGCCCACCACGCCCTGGTGCCATTGACTGCCCGCCAGCACGATGACGCCGTGCTGTGGGCTGGCGGACAAGTGCTGAACGCACTGATGAAAAATGTCGCTCTCAATATCCTGCCGCTCCCGGTTCAGTTCACACAGAGCCTGCGCCAGTTCTTCCGCCCGGGCGGGATCCCGGGTGAGCAGCAGCTCCACCGCCGCCTCCGCCCGGCCCATCCGTCCCGAGGCATTGAGCCGGGGCGCCAGCGTATAGCCCACCGACACCGAGGTCACCGGTTTTTCTCCCAGG
Organism: uncultured Oscillospiraceae bacterium; assembly: GCA_944385065.1. GTDB lineage: Bacteria > Bacillota > Clostridia > Oscillospirales > Oscillospiraceae > Lawsonibacter. Next base: position 2,140 of record CALWVX010000158.1, read on the forward strand.
CCTGCGCAGCGGATCAGGGCGGCCAGGCCCAGCCGCCGGGCCGGGTTCAGATAAGACAGCCCCAGGCTGACGATGCAGCGGTTCTCCCCCGTCATGGGCATCACGTCGGCAATGGTGCCCACCGCGGCCAGATCGCACAGCGCCTGAAGGGTGGCCGGAGCCTGTTCGGGACCGGCCACCGCCAGGGCCAGCATCAGGGCCACCCCCACGCCGGCCAGCCCCTTGAAGGGGTAGGGGCAGTCAGGGCGGTGCGGGTCCACCACCGCCCGGGCATGGGGCAGTTCCTCTTTGCAGGTGTGGTGGTCGGTGATGACCACATCCATGCCCAGCTGACGGGCCAGAGCGGTCTCCTCCACGGCGGTGATGCCGCAGTCCACCGTGATGATCAGCTGGACATGCTGCTCGGCCAGCGCCTGGACGGCCTCCGCGTTCAGGCCGTACCCCTCCTCCAGCCGGCAGGGAATATAGGGCAGCACCCGCCCGCCCCGGCCGGTGAGAAACTGGGTCAGCAGAGCGGTGGCGGTAATTCCGTCCACATCATAATCCCCATAGACGCAGATGAGTTCATCCCGGTCCAGGGCCTGTTGGACCCGCTCGACCGCCCGGTCCATATCCTTCAGCAGGAGGGGATCGGGGATCGGCTCCCCCTCCGGGGAGAGCAGGCGATGGGCCTGATCCGCGCGGACAACTCCCCGGGCGGCCAGCACCCCGGCCAGCAGAGAGGGCAGTCCGGCGGCCTCCAGGGCCCGCTGTCCCTCCGGGCAGGGAGGGGCCAGGTGCCAGCTCTCATATTTCATGGACGGCCCCTCCTCTCCCCCGGTGAGCCGGGTGATATGAGTATCATGCAATATCTTAACTATTCTATTATATCATAACCACCCCCGGAGCTTCAAGACAAAATCCGGGAGGTCTCTTGATTGGGATCAAAGGTGACAGAGGATGATCTGTCGGCTTTTCCCACGGGGAAAGCCCTTTCCGTACCGTTCGATCTCCGTTCTCTTTCCGGTATGGCGACGGAAAACTTCGGATTCCGGCAAACCTGTTCCTTTTTCCCAAAAGGGGTCTGAGAACCCCTTTGGCAGGGTGGCCGTGGCGTCCGAAATTCTGACGGCCTGGCGGGAAGGCCGGAAACCGGGATTGGAGTCTGGTCCGCCTGTACCGGGAGAAAATCAATGAATAAGCAGGGAATGCGGGGAGTTAGGCTGCGCCGGAATGTATAATATGCGTTTTTTCATGGAGGGGGAATCAGGGGTGGAACAGGGACAGCCCGGGATGGAACTGATTTTGCGGCGCTTGTTACGCATTCAGTTTTTCGGCTTTTTATGCGTCAGGGACACGAAAATAATCTGATTCGCTAATATAATCATGAAATAATTCGATGATAAATCAGACAAATATCGTGGCAACGTACAAATAACTTTTTTGTTTGTGAAAAATTTTTGTTGATTTATTACAAAATCCGTGGTATGATGCTTGCACGGAACCCTCCGCGCAGGGGCCTCTGCGGAAGCTGCAGGAGAAAGCTTCCTCTGGCGATTCCGCCAGGGTTGGGATGGCGCGGAGGAGCGGAGGGTTTTCCGAAGTCAGGAGAGAAAGGAAGGGCAAAGACAACACGCGAAGATCCGAAAACTCAAGGATTATGAGAGAAAAGGAGAGAATCAATCATGGAAATCCTTGTCAATCCGGTAACCATATCCGTTATTGTCCTGTGCGTGCTCAGTCTGCTGAAGCTGAACGTTCTGCTGTCAATGCTGATCGCCTGCGTGGTGGGCGGTCTGGTGGGCGGCATGGATATTCCGTCCATTATGAGCACTCTGACCGGCGGCTTCTCCGGAAACGCCACCACCGCGCTGTCCTATGTTCTGCTGGGTACCTTCGCGACTGCCATTGCCACCACCGGCCTGGCCGAGATCCTGTCCAAAAAGCTCAGCCGGATCATCGGCGGCAAGAAGCTGGTCCTGCTGGGCGCGATCACCCTGATTGCGATCCTGTCCCAGAACCTGATCCCCGTCCATATCGCCTA
>CALWVX010000159.1 GCA_944385065.1 uncultured Oscillospiraceae bacterium
GAGCCGGTGGGCGAGCTGAAGGTCACCGTGCCCGACAGCTACATGGGCGACGTGATCGGCGATCTGAACAAGCGCCGGGGCCGCGTCATGGGTATGACCCCCACTGAGGACGGCGACCAGGTGATCGAGGCCGAGGTGCCCATGGCCGAGATGACGGGCTATGCCATCGACCTGCGGGCCATGACCCAGTCCCGCGGCTCCTACACCTTCCACTTTGTGCGCTACGAGGACTGCCCCCCCGCCGCCCAGGAGAAGGCGATTGCCGCCGCGAAGGCGATGCAGGAGGAGTAATTCGTGTCAAACAAGCGGCTCTCCACTTTCACAAAGTGGAGAGCCGCTTTTTCAGGAATGGCCGCATGGAGAAAAAGACCCGATCAGGAATGAAAAGATTTCTGCGGGCGCAGAGCTCTGAGGGGATTTGCTTTCCGGGAGCTTTGGATCAAGAAAACCGGCTCGAGGGTCGGAGAGAGGAGAGCACGAATGGCAGATATTTGCATTCGCCCCGCGTCTCTGGAAGACGCGGCGGCTGTTCTGGCTGTGTACACGCCCTATGTGGAGCAGACGGCCATCACCTTTGAGTGGGATCCGCCCAGCCTGGCGGAGTTCCGGGGACGGATGGAGCGCATTCTGGAGACCCACCCGTTCCTGGCGGCGGAGCGGGAGGGGGAGCTGTTGGGCTACGCCTATACCGGCCCCTTTGTGGGGCGGGCAGCCTACAGCTGGTCGGCGGAGACCACCATCTATCTTCGGATGGACTGCCGGAAGCTGGGGGTGGGCGGCCGCCTCTACCGGGCGCTGGAGGAGGTGTCCCGGGCCCGGGGCATCCGAAATTTGTACGCCTGCATCGGGGACCCGGAGGAGGAGGACGAGTATCTGACCCGGAACAGCCAGCGGTTCCATGAACACATGGGTTATGGGCTGGTGGGGCGGTTTGACCGGTGCGGTTATAAATTCGGACGCTGGTATCACATGATCTGGATGGAGAAGCTCATCGGACCCCATGAAGACAGGCCGTCCCCCGTGATTCCCTTCCGGGAGCTGCCCCCGGAGGCACTGCGGGCGGCGGGGATCACGCTGTGAACAGCCGGGGGCGCGCCGCGGAAGATTCCGCGGCGCGCCCCCAAAACTGTGTTCAGACCAGAAATTGTTCCGGGTGCTCCAGAATCTCCTCCAGCGTCTGGAACAGCAGATGGCAGTGATACCCGTCCGCGGCGGCGTGGTGCACCTGAATGGTGAAGGGGAGGGAGGCGTTGCCCTCCCGCTCTTCGTATTTTCCCCAGATCAGCATGGGCCGCAGAAAGCTCCGGCTGGACTTCATGTGAAAGGACAGGCCGGTGTAGGAGTACCAGGGCACACAGGAGAGCAGAATGGAGTTCTCCCGGCTGGGTGTGTGAACGCCCTCCAGCCGGAAGCGGTCCAGATCGCCCGTCATGGCGGCGTAAAAGCGGGAGAACTCCCGGTCAAACGGGGTGTTCAGGCTGTCCATGTTCCGGGTGCGGGGGTCCAGCACTGTGTACTCCGGATGAACCACGTCGTAATAGCCGGGCCGGCCCTCTTCATCCAGCCCCATCCGGAATTCTTTGTGCGCGTTGACGGCGGCCGTCGCCGCCCAGGTGAAGGAGGGGTAGAAGCGCAGGCCGTTGTCACGGAGATGGCGCAGGAAGGCGGAAACGGGCAGGGAGCGGGTCAGGGCAAAGCTGCAGTCCAGTTCCATAAACTCCGCAAAGGTGTTCCGCCGGGGCCAGGAGGCCGGATCGATGATCTGAAGCATGGGCAGGTCCGCCTTTCTTGAGGATGCTGTCAGAGTAAAGTGTAATATGGGCCGGGCGTGTTGTCAAAGGGATTTCGGCGCCGGGGAGAAATTTTCAACTGATTGTCCATGCGTCTTGATCTTTACCAATGGGGCCGCTTGTGCTATACTGACTGTGTATCGCCCGTCTGGGGCGCAAGAAGGAGGAGACCGCCATGGAGCTGACCGAGACAACCGTGAGCAGTCAGACCATTTTTCAGGGACATATCGTCAAGCTGACGGTGGATCAGGTCCGCCTGCCCGACGGCAAGGAGGCCCAGCGGGAGGTCGTCTTCCATCCGGGCGGCGTGGCCGTGCTGGCCCTGGACGAGGACAACCGGGTGGCCCTGGTGCGGCAGTACCGCTACCCCATTCGGAAACTGCTGCTGGAGCTGCCCGCGGGCAAGCTGGACCACGGCCAGGAGGACCCCATAGAGGGGGCCAGGCGGGAGCTGGCCGAGGAGACCGGCCTGGAGGCGGCGGAATGGACCTATCTGGGGCATATTCTGGCCTCTCCCGGGTTCTGCACGGAGGACCTGCACATGTATCTGGCCCGGAATCTGACCCGCCGGGAACAGCATCTGGACGAGGACGAATTTCTGGACGTGGTCACCATGCCCTTTGACCAGCTGGTCGGGCAGGTGATGGATGGGACCATCACCGACGCCAAGACGGTGGCCGCCACCTTGAAGGTAAAGGTCCTGCTGGGCCTGTGAAGGGAGAGAGCCCGGCCCTGCTGCGCCGCCCGGCCCGGGCGGCGGGGGCTTGGAGAAAAGAAAGAGGAGGTCGCCCATGGGAAAGACCGTTTTGATCATTGAGGACGAGCAGAATATTGTGGACATCCTGTCCTTCAATCTGGCCCGGGAGGGGTACGACACCCTGGAGGCCTACGACGGCCCCACAGGGCTTCAGCTGGCCCGGGAACAGAATCCGGACCTGATTCTTCTGGATCTGATGCTGCCGGGAATCGACGGATTTGAGGTGTGCCGTCAGCTCCGGTCGGAGGGCAGCTCCATTCCCATCCTCATGCTCACTGCCCGGGAGGAGGAGGAGGACAAGGTGCTGGGCCTGGAGCTGGGGGCCGACGACTACATCACCAAGCCCTTCTCCATGCGGGAGCTGATGGCCCGGGTGAAGGCCAATATCCGGCGGGTGGCCATGGCCCCCGCCGTTCCCTCGGCCGTTCCGGCCGGGGCGGGCCGGGTGACGGTGGACGAGGAGCGGGCCACCATCTACAAGGACGGGCAGCCCATGGATCTGACCCAGCGGGAGTATGATCTGATCCGGTATCTGGCCGCCCAGCCCGGGAAGGTGTTCTCCCGGGAGGCGCTGATGGAGCACGTTTGGAACTATGAGGGCTATGTGGGGGACGTGCGGGCGGTGGACGTGGCCGTGCGCCGCCTGCGGGAAAAGCTGGAGGACGACCCGGCCAACCCGGAGTTCATCAAAACCAAACGGGGCATGGGGTACTACTTTGGAGAGTGATCCGTCCCATGAGACCGCCGGGGCGTCCTGGCCCCGCCGCGGATGCCTCTGACAGAAAGGAAGTGAGCCCCCATGCTGCGCAGCCTGCATATGAAACTGGTCATGATTATGGTTCTGCTGATCCTGTCGCTGATGCTGGTGGTGGGAGCGTTCCTGATCAATTCGGTGACCGCCTTTTATCTGGAGGACTTCTATACCCAGATGTCCGAAGTGTTTGAGGACCCGCTGCTGATCCACGACCTGGAGACCGAGACCGAGGGGGAGGAGGACGGCGCCTCCCAGCTGCGCCAGGTGCTGGACGCCTACGCCGGCGAGCTGGGGGTGGACGGCCGGAACCGGAAGCTGTACATCCTCAACGGCAGCGGGGAGTGCCTGATCTCTCCCGACGGGGACGACGCCCCTCTGGAGTACACCGAGAATCTCCTGTTCGCCCTCACCGAGGGGCTGGAGACCAGACAGGCGGGAGACGCGAGCAACGCCGCCCTGGACTATATGGACGTGGCCATCCCCATTCAGCGGGGCGGCCAGGACTATGTGATCTATATTCTGGACAACAAGACCACCGCCAACAACCTGACCGACCAGATGATTCTGCTCATCATGGAGGCTCTGGTGTTCGGACTGGTGATCTCCATTCTGCTGTCCTTTTTGCTGTCCAAGACCCTGGTCACCCCCATCCAGCGGCTGACCGAGGGGGCCATGCGGGTGGCGGAGGGGAATTTTTCCCGAAAGATCGAGGTACTGTCTCAGGATGAGATCGGCGTACTGACCGACACCTTTAACGACATGGCCGGCCAGCTGCAGGATACCCTGCGCCAGGTGGAGAACGAGCGCAACAAGCTGGACACCCTCTTTCTCCACATGACCGACGGCGTGGTGGCCTT
>CALWVX010000160.1 GCA_944385065.1 uncultured Oscillospiraceae bacterium
GGTCTCCTCGCCGGGCACCTCCACGGCGATGTGGCTGAACCAGCTGTCCGCCTTGGCCCCGTGCCAGTGCTTTACCTCCGGGGGGATGACGATGACCGTGCCGGGGGTCAGACTGACGGCCTCCTTGCCCTCCTCCTGATACCAGCCCTCGCCGGCGGTGCAGATGAGGATCTGGCCGCCGCCGCTCTTGGCGTGGTGGATGTGCCAGTTGTTGCGGCAGCCCGGCTCAAAGGTGACGTTAGCCAGCCCCACCACGCTCTCGCCGGGCTTGGTCAGGGGATTCAGATAGGAATTGCCGATAAAATACCGGGCGAAGGCGGTGTTGGCCTGCCCCTGTCCGAACACATTCTGTTCATCAAATACGGCTTTATCCTGGATTTTCATCAAAATTCCTCCTTGAAATGGTTTCACTTGCTTAACTTGGCGCGTCGGTCAGCCCTGTCGCTGTCTGCGGATGCGGCAGCGCAGATAGTCCAGCCGCTCCAGCTGCTTTTCCCGAACATGGATCTCATCCAGGGTGCGGCCCCGCTTCTGGTCCAGCATCCGCAGACGCTGTGCCTCGGTGCCCTCCTGTTCCAGAAGGAGCTTCATGTAGGTTTCGATCTCTGCGTTTTCAAAGCCCATATCGTGCAGAGTCATGATCATGCTCAGGCGCTCCAGGTCGGTGTCGTCGTACTGCCAGGCGCCCATGACTGTTTTCACCGTGCCGCACAGGCCCCAGCGCTCATACTCCCTTAAAATCTCTCCAGGGGGATGTGATAGCGCTCGCCGGCCTCATGGATCGTCATTCCGTCACCTCTTCCTGTGATCCAGCTGAAAAACATACAGGCGTTTCTCTTGGAACACCCATATTATAGTCCTGCCGCAAAGCTGTGTCTAATGCCTATCTTCAATTTCGTTTCATGCCGAAACCGTATTTTTAGGTCAATCCGCCGTGCAAAGTCCCGCAGGACCCGGCCCAGATACTGCTCGCTGGTGCCGCTCTGGTAGCCGATGGCGGTATCGAAGAAGTTGACACCCAGCTCCAGCCTCCGCCGGATGATCTCCCGTGAGTGTTCCTCGTCAAGGGTCCAGCTGTGCCGGCCGTTGGAGGCGTCCCCGAAGCCCATGCGCCCCATGCAGATGCGGGACACCCTTAGATCCGAATTGCCCAGTTGCGTGTATTTCATAGATTGCCTCAATTCTAACGGAATCTGAGTCAGCTTTTACAAAAAGCATACTAGCAGGTAGGAAAAATGTAAAATGCCCTTTTTTCATCTTGAATCATACAGAAAAGGTACTGAACATTCTGCTCTACGGGATCATCGAAAGGAAGGAACTCAACCGTGTCTGAAAAGAAACGCAGACGCAGCCTGTGCCGGGCGGAAAGATTCCATTTTTCAGCGGTCTCCCGCACCGCGAGATACTCCATGCCCAGCCCTCCCCAGGCGATCTCCTGTGTGTTATTATACCCGCCCCGGCGCGCCGGCGCAGGACCCGGCCGCCCTCTGCTAAACCGCCTTCCCAAGCGCCCGCCGCAGCGGTTTTCGATTCAGGACGCCCACGGCCAGCAGACACAGGCCGGACCACACCGGCCACAGGGGAACGGCGCGCTCCACCAGAACGCACTGGACCGCCAGACAGGCGGTGCAGGGCACAAACCTGCCCGGCTCCCACCGGATCCGGAGCATCGTCCGGGTGTGGACGGCCCGCACCCCGAACATCAGAAGATAGCTGATCAGGGTGGAAACCGCCGCCCCCATGGGGCCCCAGATCGGGATCAGAATACAGTTGCCCGCCACGTTGACGGCCGCGCCCAGGGCCGTTGTCATCAGCGTGGCGCCGCTGCGCTGCTCCACCATGTAAATGGAGGTGAGGAACGACCCCAGACACCCGAAGGCAGCGGCCAGCGTCAGCACGGGCACATACCGCCACGCCTCATAGTAGTCCGGCGCCGCCAGCAGGCAGGTGGAAATCCGGGCGGTGAGGATGACGGCGGAGGCCGCCACAAATGCGACGGCGGAATAGACCGCGTACACATTGGAGAAAAAGCGCTCCTTTTCCGCCCGCGGCTGATCCGTCAGTGCGGAGAGCTGCCACGCGGAGGAGAAGGTGCCCGCCACCAGGAACAGCACGGTTGGGATCTTGTTGGACACCGCATAGACGCCGGTGGCGGCGTTGCCGATCAACAGGGCGATGAGATAGCGATCGGAAATATTGATGATCCAGCTGCACAGGTTGCTGGGAACCAGCGGGGCACTGTACCGGAGCATCCGGACGGCTTCCCGCCGCTTCACCGAGGACAGCTTCAGGTCGTTCCACTGCCGGGCCCGAACAAAGACAAATACCGCCGAAATTCCATCCGCCAGCACATTGGCCAGCATATAGCCGGAAACGCCCATGGAGAACACCGCCAGGAAAACCACGTTGAAGCCGATCGCCAGAACCGCGCGGAGGATACCGTCCGCCGCGAAGAGGCGCACATGTCCCATCGTCCGGGCAAACTGATTGCAGACCGAGTGGAGATTGGCCGCCAGCACATAAAGCAGCACCAGCCCCAGGAAACCGCCGGACAGAAACTCCAGCCTGCCCAGCAGCGGCGAAGCCAGAAGCAGCAGAAAAAAGCCGGACAGGGTGACCATCACTCCGGTGGTGAAGACTCCCTTTTTATCGGCCGTCTCTTCCAGCCCGTACCGAATCACCGCGTTTGCGATCCCCACCGAGGCAATGGGGATGATGAGATTGCCGGTCTGGATCAGCAAATCCGTCACTCCGTACTCGGTGCGGGAGAGCACACGGGTATAAAAGGGCGTCAGCAGGAAGTTCAAAAACCGGGACCCAAAGGTGCTGATGCCGAACAGGACGGTGTTGGAGAGCAGTTTTTGATAGGGATTCATGAGTGGCTCCTCTTTCCGGGCTCTGCATGGCGCAGGGATGCGGTGACATGCCGCAAAGCGGCCAGCGCTTGGCCGGCCGCTTTGCGCGCCCCTCTCCGGGCAGGACGTTGAAGGGCGTCACGCCGACTTTACAGGCACTCCAGCAACAGATCGTAGATCTCGTCCCGGCTCAACTGGCGGGGGCCGCTGGGGATCAGATTGCTGGTGTCCGCCACCTTCCGCAGCACCTCGGGGGTGATCTCCACTTTGGAGCGCAGCTGGCTGAGTTTCGTAGGCAGGCCGCACTCTTTGATAAAATCGGCCAGAGCCTCCACAGCGGCCTCTGCGCCGTCCACGCCGAAGACCTCCCTGCCGAAGCGGGCAAATTTCTCTGACCCATCCTTGACGATCCGGCGGTAATAAGCGGGGTGGATGACTGCCAGGCCCTGGCCGTGGTTGCAGTCGGTGAAGGCGCCCAGCTGGTGTTCAATCTGGTGGGCCTGGAAATCGGTGAGGCGGCCCACCTTTAAGATGCCGTTCTCCGCCATGGCGGAGTCCCACATGAGATTGCCCCGGGCCTGTATGTCGTTCATATCAATCAGCAGGCGGCGCATATTTACCACCGTATTTTTCATGATGGCCAGGGCCACATCATCGGACACGTTGTCCCGGTCGGACTGGCCCAGGTAGGTCTCCATAGCGTGGCTCAGGGTATCGAAGGCCCCGGAGAGGACCTGCATGGCGGGCACGGACGCGGTGTAGGACGGGTCGAGGATGGCAAATACAGCGGCAATTCCCAGAATGGGCCCCTTCCAGTTCTTATCCTCGCAGGTAATGACCGCGCCGGAGTTCATCTCTGCGCCGGTGCCGGAGGCGGTGACCACCGCGCCCATGGGGATGCCGGCGGTGGGGAATTTCCCCTGCTGATACTCCATAGCCCAGATGTCCTCATCCACAACCGCCTGGGCGGAGATCACCTTGCAGCAGTCCACCACGCTTCCGCCGCCCACAGCCAAAATGAAGTCCACATGGCGCTCCCGTACCAGCTTGGCACCCTCCTGCACCTTGGCATAGGTGGGGTTAGACATGATCCCGGGGAAGTCCACCACGTCCTTGCCGGCTTCAGTGAGCAGGCCCTTCAGCTCGTCGTAGATGCCATTTTTCTTGACGGACCCGCCGCCATAGGCCAGCAGGACGGTTTTCCCGTATTTGCTCACAAGATTCTTCAGATGCTTCTTGGCCGCACCCTC
>CALWVX010000161.1 GCA_944385065.1 uncultured Oscillospiraceae bacterium
CGGCGGACGATGATCTTTCCGCCCTTTACATAGCGGTAGTCAAAGGCGTGCATGGGCTGGCCGTACTCCAGCATGACGTAGTTGGTGATGTCCACGATGTTGTTGATGGGCCGCACCCCCATGGAGCGCAGCCGCTCCCGCATCCACTTGGGGGAGGGGCCGATCTTCACGTTGCGCACCATCCGGGCGGTGTACCGGGGCACCAGGTCGGCGGCGGGGGTTTCCACGTCCAGCAGGTCGGTGAGGACGCCCTCGGCGCCCCCCTTCACCACCGGCTCATGGAGGCGCAGGGGCTGGTCGAAGGTGGCCGCCGCCTCCCGGGCCAGGCCGATGACGGACAGGCAGTCGGGCCGATTGGGGGTGATCTCGAACTCCACCACATGGTCGTCGGCCCCGATGATGGGCTTGATGTCATCCCCGGGCTTGATTCCCTCCTCGTGGAGGACGAAAATGCCGTCGGGGATGCAGTGGGGGAACTCCTCCTGCTGGGCGCGCAGGTCGGCCAGGGTGCAGATGGTGTTGGTCTTGGTGTTGTAGGCCACCAGGTCTCCCTTGTGGAGGTTGGAGCAGGGGGTGGTGACGATGGCGCCGGAGGGGCCGTCCTGCTCGGCATAGGACACATTGCAGGTCCAGCGCCCGTCCCCGGCGGCCTTCACCGCCTCCACCCGGGCGCATACCACGGGGCCGAACACCTTGTCCCCGGGCTGAATGTCCGCCGGGATGGAGGGCTTGGCCGGATCCAGGGGCTTGTAGTCGTTCAGCAGAGCGGCGGGGGTGATGACGGCATAGGGGAAGTCCCGCTCGTCCAGCCCCAGCTCGTACAGGCCGCACATCATGCCGTTGGATTCAATTCCCCGGAGCAGGCCGTTCTTGATTTTCTTGCCCCCGGGGAGAGAGGCCCCGTCCAGGGCCACAGGGACCAGGTCCCCCACATGGATGTTCCAGGCGCCGGTGACAATCTGGATGGGGAAAGGGTCCCCCACGTCCAGATGGCACACCCACATGTGGTCGGAGTCGGGGTGGCGCTCCATGGACAGGATCTGTCCCACCACCACGTTTTCGATCTCCTCCCCCAGGTCGTGGGTCAGCTCCACCTTGGAGCCGGACAGAGTCATGGCCTCGGCGAAGTCTTTGTCATTGGCATCCACGGAGACGAACTCCTGGAGCCAGTTGCGAGATAAGTTCATATATGAAAACTCCCTTACATCAGGTTTTGTAGGGGCCGCTGTCCCCAGCGGCCCGCTGGATACAGCAGGCGGACACCGCCGGGCCGATGAGGGCATCGGCCCCTACGGTTCTGAGGCGCAGCCTCAGAACTGCTCCAGGAACCGCACGTCGTTCTCGAAAATGAGCCGCAGATCCGCAATCTTGAACCGGCGCATGGCGGTGCGCTCCAGGCCCATGCCGAAGGCCCAGCCGGACCACTCGGTGGGGTCGATGCCGCTCATCTCCAGCACCCGGGGGTGGATCATCCCGGCGCCCAGCAGCTCGATCCAGCCCTCGCCCTTGCAGGTGGGGCAGCCCACGCCGCCGCACTTGTGGCACTGGACGTCCATCTCGCAGGAGGGCTCGGTGAAGGGGAAGTGGTGGGGGCGGAAGCGGGTCTTGGTGCCCTTGCCGTAGAGCTGCTCCACCACCGTGTTCAGGGTGCCCTTCAGGTCGGCCATGGTCACGTTCTTGTCGATGACCATGCCCTCCACCTGGTGGAACATGGGGGAGTGGGTGGCGTCCACCTCGTCCTTGCGGTAGACCCGGCCGGGGGCGATAATGCGGATGGGCAGGGGCATGGTGTCCATGGCCCGGACCTGCATGGGGCTGGTCTGGCTGCGGAGCATGACCCGGCTGTCCTTGTCGAAATAGAAGGTGTCCGACCAGTCCCGGGAGGGATGTCCCTCCCCGGCGTTGAGCCGGTCGAAGTTGTACTCGGCCAGCTCCACCTCGGGGCCGTCCAGCACGGTAAAGCCCATGCCCACGAAAATGTCCTTGATCTCGTCCAGGGCGAGGTACATGGGGTGCTTGTGGCCCAGCTTGGGGGCCTTGCCGGGGATGGTCACGTCCACCGCCTCGGCCCGCAGCCGCTCCTCCAGAGCCTTGGCCTCCAGCCGCCTGCCCTGTTCCTCAATGGCGCTCTCCAGGGCGGCGCGCACCTCGTTGGCCAGCTGACCCATGGCGGGGCGCTCCTCGGGGGACAGCTTGCCCATGCTCTTGAGGACGGCGGTGAGCTCGCCCTTCTTGCCCAGATACTGTACCCGCAGGGCGTCCAGCTCGGCGGCGGACTGGGCTCCTTCCATGGCGGCCAGAGCCTCGCCGCGGATCTTTGCTAACTGTTCTTTCATACTCAAACTCCTTTGTTGGGAAATGGTGAATCCGAAATCGCGGGGGATGGAACCAACTCAGCTCAGCCACAGGCTGGCCTTGTTCTGGTTGGTGACGTTGTGCCGGGGCAGGTTGTACAGCCCGCCGGAGAGATCGGCGGGGCCATGGGCGGTGGTCACGGTCACAGAGAAGCGGTCGGCCAGGAAGGAGTCGGCCCAAGGCTCCGTCTGTCCGTGGGGATAGGCGAAGAAGCACACCTCCCGTCCCAGCTGTTCCTCCAGCAGGTCGATGCTGTTTTGCAGATCAGGGAACATGCGGGCCTCGTATTCCGCCTGACTCTCCTCTGGCATGCGCTGGATCCCACGGGGCTGCTCCCGGTGGGAGTCATAGGTGTGGGAGCCGAATTCCACCAGACCGGAGTCGGCCATCTCCCGGCACATGTCCCAGGTGAGAAAGCCGGGATCGCCCGCCTGAATTTTTCCCACGATGGGGGAGATTACCGCCTTGGCGCCGAATTCCTTCAGAAGGGGGAAGGCCAGGGTGTAGTTGCTCGCATAGCCGTCATCAAAGGTGATCATCACCGACTTCTCCGCCAGCGGGGTCCCCTGGGCCAGCTCCCGGGGCAGATAGAAGGTGAAGCCCTGGTCGGTCATCCACTGCAGGTCCTCCCGCAGGCGGTCGGTGGTGACGGTCCAGTTGTTGCAGCCGGAGCCGTCCCCTTCCACCACGTCGTGGTACATCAGAATATACAGGGTGGAGGGAGATTCCGGCGGCGGATCGTCCGGGACAGGTTCTGACGGCGGCTCCTGAACGGGCTCCTCCACGCAGGGCTGGGTCTGCTCCGGTTCCGACGGCTGTTCAGGCGGCTGCGTCTGCTCCGCGGGAGGCGAGGCATCGGAGCCATCCGATGAGGCGGAGGGGGGCTGGTCCGGTTCTGATCCCGGCAGTCCGGGACATTGGGTCTGTTCCGGCTGAGACAGGGGATCAGAAGCGTCCGGCGAGGCGGGAAGAACCTCCTCCGGTTCTCCGCCCGGCTGTTCAGGCTGTTGGGTTTTCCCCGATGAAGGCACAGTGTCGGAACGGTCCGCCGGAGCGGGAGAAGTCTGTTCTGACTCCGGAGGGCCCTCGGGGCGAGAAGCCTCTTCCGAGACGGACGCTGTGCCCGGAGCTGCGGAGTCGGCCGGCGGGGCAACCTGGCAAGCGGCCAGGAGCAGCAGCGGCAGAAGCATGAGGCAGACAAGCCGGCGGTGCAAGTGCTTTTTCATGAATCTCTCCTCCGATCTGACATGATGATGGGAGCAGTCCAGAAAAAAAGCCCTCCGTCCACACTCTGGGACGAAAGGCAAACCCCTCCGCGGTACCACCCGCATTCGCGCCGATCCGGCGCGCACTTGTTTCCGATAACGGCGGAATCCCCGTCCCCCTCTCAGGGGCCGCTCCCGGGCGAACAAGGGGAACGCCTCAAGCGGACTTACAGCCGGCGGTCCGCTCTCTCTGTCAGGCGAGGAAACCCTATTTTCCCGTTCCACGCGATGTTACCTCTAATATATATCACAATTTTCCTTGCCTGGCAAGGGGGAAAATGCTATCATGAAGAAAAAGGGGGCGTTTCCCCGGAATGGAGGTCTGCACCATGAAGAAGTTGCTGTATACCTTGCTGACCGCATGTCTGCTGGCCGGGCTGTCGGTCCCCGCCCAGGCGGCGGTGGGGGACGTGATCGGGACGGTGTGCTGGAGCGACATCACCGCCAAAATCGACGGGCGGACCATCCCCTCCTACAACTGGGA
>CALWVX010000162.1 GCA_944385065.1 uncultured Oscillospiraceae bacterium
GTGATGGGCTCCCAGTCGAACGCCACCGGATAGGTCACCTCATAGTCCCGGATGGCGTTGAGGACGAAGGCGGCCTCAGCCTGGGCTTCCTGGGGGGTGACGGCCTGGGAGAAAAAGTAGACCCCCACCTCCAGCCCCGCGTCCAGGGCGCCCTGGATGTTTTCCTCGAACCGCTCGTCCATCATCAGGCCGCCCTCGGTGTATCCCCGGTAGCCCAGACGGATGATGGCGAAGTCGATGCCGTCGGCGGCCACCGCCTGCCAGTCAATTTCCTTCTGATAGACGGACACGTCCACCCCGGTTTTGGCGGCGGTTTCCCCGCCGGTATAGGTCACCCGGCCCCGCTCGTCCAGCGAGAACAGGGAACGGTCATAGGGGTTGACGGGCACACCCTCCTGGGCGACCAGCGTCCGGTCGCCGTACTGAAAGGTGATGGGCTGTTCCTCCTCCAGCTCCTCCTCCCGCTGGGCGGTCTGAAGGGTGAGGTACAGGGAAGCGGAGGACAGAATCAGCGCGGCGGCGGACAGGAGCAGGGCAGCCCGGCTGACCCAGCCTCCCCCCTGCCGGCGGGGCGGTCTGCCCTCGTGCCTGGAAGGCGGAGGAGAGCCGGCGGGGTCCGGCGCGGGGTTCGGGTATGGGATCCGGTTGGGAGAAGATTCGTTCATGGCTCCGCCTCCAGTGTTCGACGATTTTCTCCATTATATCAGCCGGAACCGGAAAGCGCAACAAAATCAGGTCCCCCATCCGCTCCATCGGCGGACGGGGGACCTGTTGTCATGATCCGATGACCTGCCGGGCCGCGTCCACGCTCTGCTTGGCGTCTTTGGCGTAGAAGTCGGCCCCGATCTTTTGGGCGTACTCCGGGGTGAGCACCGCTCCCCCCACCACCACCCTGCAGGGCAGACCGGCGGCCCGGAGCTGGGCGATGGTCTCCTCCATGCTGGGCAGGGTGGTGGTCATCAGGGCGGACAGGCCCACCAGGGGAGCCCGGTGCTCCCGGGCGGCCCGGACCACCTCCTCCGGCGCCACGTCCTTGCCCAGGTCCACGACCTGATAGCCGTAGTTTTCCAACAGCACCTTGACAATGTTCTTGCCGATGTCGTGGATGTCCCCTTTCACAGTGGCCAGCACAATGGGACCCTTGGTCTCCTGCTCCCCCTCCGGGCGGGCGGGCATCTGGGCCCGGATCACCTCGAAGGCGGCCTGGGCCGCCCCGGCGGACTGAATCAGCTGGGGCAGGAACACCCGGCCGGTTTCGAAGTCGGCCCCCACCTGGTCCAGGGCGGGGATCAGAATGTCGTCCACAATGGACATGGGGTCCCGGGTCTCCAGCAGCGTCCGGGTGGCCGCCGCCGCCTCTCCCCGCAGGCCGGCCACCACAATCTGGCCCAGGTCCCGTTCTCCCGCGGGCAGGGCGGACGGCTGCGCCGCCTGGGGGCCGGAGATCGAGGTGGTCACATCGGCGCCCCCGTAGGCGGCGATGAAGTCCCGGGCCTCCCGGTCGATGTTCATCAGCAGATGATAGCTGCGCACCGCCGCCATCATGGTGTCCACATTGGGGTTGAGGATGGGCAGGTCCAGCCCCTTGGTCATGGCCATGGTGAGGAAGTTCTGGTTGATGAGGGGCCGGGCGGGCAGACCGAAGGAGATGTTGGACACCCCCAGTACGGTTTTCAGGCCCAGCTCCCGGTGGACCCGCTCCAGGGCCTCCAGAGTCTGGGCGGCCCCCTCCTGCTCGGCGGACACGGTGAGAGTGAGACAGTCGATATACACATCCTCCCGGCGGATGCCATAGGACAGGGCCGCGTCCAGAATGCGGCGGGCGATGTCCATCCGGGCCTGGGTGCTGTGGGGAATGCCGTTTTTGTCCAGCGTGAGTCCCACCACGGCGGCGCCGTATTTTTTCACCAGGGGCAGAATGGCCTCCAGCGTCTCCGGTTCGCCGTTCACCGAGTTGACAATGGCCTTGCCGCAGTAGACCCGCAGGGCCCGCTTCAGCACCTCCGGGCGGGTGGAGTCCAGCTGGAGCGGGGCGTCGGCCACGCCCTGAAGGGCCTTGACCACCCGCTCCATCATGGCGGCCTCGTCGATCTCCGGCAGGCCCACGTTCACATCCAGAATATCCGCTCCGGCCTGAAGCTGCTCCAGCGCCTGGCCCAGCATGAAGTCCACGTCCCCCATGCGCAGGGCCTCTTTCATCCGCTTCTTGCCGGTGGGGTTGATCCGCTCGCCGATGACCCGCACCCGGTCGATGGGCACCGCGGCGGTGGGGCTGCACACGGCGGCGGGAACCGACCGGGGAATCTCCCGGATGGTCCGCCCCTCCAGCGCCCGGACCAGTTTTTGAATGTAGTCCGGGGTCGTGCCGCAGCAGCCCCCGTAGAACTTGACGCCCAGGTCGGTGAGAGCGGCCATGGCCTGGGCAAACTCCTCCGCCGAGATGTCGTATCCCGCGCCGCCCGGGTCGGGCAGACCGGCGTTGGGCTTGACGGAAATGGGAAGAGTGGTCCAGCGGATCAGCTCCTCCACCAGAGGGGGCATCTCCCGGGGGCCCAGTGAGCAGTTGACGCCGATGGCGTCCGCCCCCATGCCCTCCAGAGTCAGGGCGGCGCTGGCAGGGGAGTGGCCCAGGAAGGTGCGTCCCCGCTCCTCATAGGTCAGGGATACCATCACGGGCAGGTCGCTGTTCTCCTTCACCGCCAGCAGGGCAGCCCGGCATTCCTGCAGGTCGGTCATGGTCTCCACCATCACCAGGTCGGCCCCCGCGTCCCGGGCGGCGCGCACCTCCTGGGCAAAGATGTCCACCGCCTCCTCAAAATCCAGCGTCCCGGTGGGCTCCAGCAGCTGCCCGATGGGGCCCAGGTCCAGGGCCACCAGGGCCCGGCCGCCGGCCGCCTGCCGGGCCAGGGCGATGGAGGGCGGGATAACCTCCTCCACCGTCTTTCCCGTGCGGCGCAGCTTTTCCCGGTTGGCGCCGAAGGTGTTGGCGCACAGAATCCGGCTGCCCGCCGCCACATAGGCCCGGTGGATGTCCAGCAGCCAGTCTGGATGCTCCAGCGCGGCCAGCTCGGGGTACTCCCCCAGCTTCAGCCCCCTGGCCTGGAGCATGGTACCCATGCCTCCGTCCAGCAGAACGGGGCCGGGGGTGCGCATCAGTTCACGAAAGTCCACAGTGTCCACCAGCCTTTCGATAAGAGCAGCTCTCCCGGGCGGGACAGCTCAGGCAGCTGCGATGGGTGAGTTCGATCTCATGCTGGGCCATGCCCAGAATGGCCGTCACGGATTTTCGGGGGGTGAGCAGGTGGCTTGCGTTGGCGCACAGACCCACCCGCCGGGGGGCGTCCAGCAGGGCGAGCAGCTCGTCCTGGGCGGTCAGGGGCAGGTCTCCATAGCCCGGGCTGAACCGCCAGGGAAAGAAGCGGTCTGGAAACTGCCGCTGAATCTCGGCCTCGATCTGGTCGCACAGCTCCTCCACGGCGGCGGAGGCGCAGCAGTCCAGAGCCAGGGCCCGGGCCATATCCAGCCGCTCCCAACGGCGGATCAGCCGGTCCACCTCCGAGCCCAGGGTGGCGCAGAACACCGCCGCCCGGTCACAGCCGGTCAGATGGGCCCGCAGGTCCCGGCCGGGGAGCAGCAGCCCCCCCTCCAGACGGATGCCCTCCTCCTCGGATGAAAAAATCTCCACGTCCCGCCAGGACCACCGGGGCCGGGCGGCGGAGAGCACCTCCCGGGCGCAGCCGGCCACCTGCTCCCGCAGAGCGGAGTCCGCCTTTTCCGGCGGGCAGCCCATATACCGCAGGGCCTCGTCCAGGTTCAGTTGAGTCAGAGTGATGGACATGGGAACGCCTCTTTTTGAGATGGGAGTGAAGCGAAAGGGGTCTGAATTCGGAATGAGGAATGAGAAGTTAGAACGGGATCATGGAGAATGAAATATTCTTTGTGGGGAGGATGCCGTATAGGGCCCAGTCTTCGTGACGTGACGCCGGCGGGGGATACTGGGCAAGTCCCAATCGGCTTACAGCAGCATGACGCCCGCGTCCTG
>CALWVX010000163.1 GCA_944385065.1 uncultured Oscillospiraceae bacterium
CCAGGAGAGCTGAATATCCGGATTTCGGGTCAGGTTGAAAAACAGGGCCAGCAGACCGCCGCAGATCTGACCGATCACAGTGGCCAGGGCGGCACCCGCCACCTCCAGCCGGGGAAAGCCCAGCAGGCCGAAGATCAGAATGGGGTCCAGTATGATGTTGATGACAGCTCCGGTGGCCTGGGTAATCATGGTGTAGAACGTCCGCCCGGTGGCCTGAAGCAGGCGCTCGCAGGTGACCTCCAGAAACAGACCGGCGCACATGCCGCAGCAGATGGTCATGTATTGGGTTCCGTAGTCCACGATGGTGCCGATGTCGGTCTGTACCGAGTAGAACAGCCGGGACGCGGTCAGGCCGATGACGGTGAAGACCAGACAGCTGACGGCGGCCAGAAACAACCCGTTCATGGCTGTCTGATTGGCCCGATGCTGGTCCTTCTGACCAAGGCTCCGGGACAGCAGAGCGTTGATGCCCACTCCGGTGCCGACCGAAACGGCGATCATCAGATTCTGCACCGGAAAGGCCAGAGACACCGCGTTCAGGGCGTCCTCGCTGAGCTTGGCCACGAAATAGCTGTCCACCACGTTGTAGAGCGCCTGTACCAGCATGGAAATCATCATGGGCACAGCCATGCTCAGCAGCAGGGGGTTGACCGGCATAACACCCATCTTGTTCTCGTTCACGGTCTCTTCCACCTGGGTCCCTCCTCGAGTTTTCTCTTGTATTCACGCTTCCGCCGGGAGCGGCCGCGCGGTTTCTTATTATAAAGGATTCAAATTTTTATGTCAATGCGCACTTTTGCTGTCTTTTCCACGGCGTTATGTTTCCTTTTTTGATGTGCAGGCCCGTGAGTCCCGAAGGATTTTTCTTTGGAGTCCGCCGCGACTTTTCATTGACTTATCTTGCTGAAATGAGTATGATAAAAAAAGATTCATTTTTTTCCTAAAGGAGACCTGCCCATGCTTACTCTGGACGCCTTTAAAGAGGCCAGGAGCGTCCTTCAGGGCGTCCTGCTGCCCACCCCGCTGATCCACTCCCCCTATCTGTCCAAACTCTGCGGCAACCACGTCTATCTCAAGCCGGAGAATATGCAGGTCACCGGGGCGTATAAGATTCGGGGCGCCTATTTCAAGATCAGCACCCTGTCCCCGGAGGAAAAGGAGCGAGGGCTGATTACCGCCTCCGCCGGCAACCACGCCCAGGGTGTGGCCTATGCCGCCAGGGCCGCCGGGGTGGAGGCCACCATTGTCATGCCCACCACCACCCCTCTGGTGAAGGTGAACAACACCAAGGACTATGGGGCCAAGGTGATTCTCCACGGTGAGGTGTTTGACGACGCCGCCGAGCTGGCCGCCCAGATGGCCCAGGAGAAGGGGCTGACCTATGTCCACCCCTTCAACGATCTCACCCTGGCCACAGGGCAGGGCACCATCGCCTATGAGATTTTCCAGGACCTGCCCGATGTGGACATCATTCTGGTGCCCATCGGGGGAGGCGGGCTGGCCGCCGGGGTGTCCACCCTGGCCAAGCTGCTCAACCCCCATGTGGAGGTGATCGGTGTGGAACCCACAGGGGCCGCCTCCATGAAGGCCAGTCTGGAGGCCGGCCATGTGGTCACCCTGCCCGCCGCCACCACCATTGCCGACGGCGTGGCCGTCAAGACGCCCGGCGATCTGGTGTTCCCCTATGTCCAGAAGAATGTGGACCAGGTGCTCACCATTGAGGACGGGGAGCTGGTGGAGGCCTTCCTGGACATGACGGAGCGGCACAAGATGGTGGTGGAGAACTCCGGCCTGCTCACCGTGGCCGCCCTGAAGCACCTGGACTGCCGGGGGAAGAACGTGGTCTCCATCCTGTCCGGCGGCAATATGGACGTGATCACCATGTCGTCCCTGATCCAGCACGGCCTGATCTGCCGGGGCCGGATTTTCACCTTTGCCGTCCAGCTGCCCGACCGGCCGGGTGAGCTGCTCCATGTGGCCCAGGTGGTGGCCGAGAACAACGGCAACATCATCAAGCTGGAACACAACCAGTTCGTCAATATCAACCGCCAGTCCGGCGTGGAACTGCGGGTCACTCTGGAGGCCTACGGACACGACCACAAGGCCCGCATTCTGGCCGCGCTGTGTCAGGCCGGCTTTGAGGCCGTGGAGACGGACACCAACGATTTCTATACCTGAGCATTGCGTCCGGCTGAGACGGCCGCCCCGATGCGGCCCATTGGAGCGCGGCCTTGTCTCTGCCGATGTAACGCCGCTGGTCTGCCGTACCGCCCGCCGGGGCGAATGGCCCCGGCGGGCGGCTATCTGAAAAGCGGCGGGTCCGCCGGACGGCGGCGGACGGGTTTGGGCCGTGGGCTCGGCCTGGAGCAGTCCTCCCCGCCCGGCTCCCGGGGGCTCGCGCCCCACTCTCCGCTGACGCATCCTATGCGTCCCGGGGAAAAGCCGCGCCTGTCCTTCGAATGGGCCTGGAAAGGAGAAGAAACCTATGATCAAAATTGCTCCGTCTATTCTCTCGGCCGATTTTGCCAACCTGGAGCGGGACATCCGCCGGGTCTCGTCCGCCGACTATCTCCATGTGGACGTGATGGACGGCGCGTTTGTGCCCAACCTGACCATCGGCGTGCCGGTGGTCAAGTCCATCCGCAAATGCACCGACATGTTTCTGGACGTCCACCTCATGATAGAAAAGCCTGTGCGCTATATCGAGGCCTTTGCCAAGGCGGGAGCCGACCTGCTGTCGGTCCATCTGGAGGCCGACCACCCCACTCAGATCGCCCAGGCGCTGAAGCTCATGGGGGAGTGCGGGGTGAAAAAGGCGGTGGCCCTGCGGCCCATCGCCAGGGCGGAGGCCGTGCTCCCATACCTGGAGGAGCTGGACCTGGTGCTGGTGATGACGGTGGAGCCCGGCTTCGGCGGGCAGGCCTTTATGGAGAGCCAGCTGGACACCATCCACCAGGTGCGCGCCCTGATTGAGAAGTACAACCCCGCCTGTGAGCTGGAGGTGGACGGGGGAATTTCTGTCAAAACCGCTCCTCTGGCGGTGGAGGCGGGGGCCAACGTGCTGGTGGCCGGTTCCGCCGTCTACGGAGCGGCCGACCCGGCGGCGGCCATCGCCGCCCTGCGCGGGGGCCGCTGAGACATGAGACGTGCGGCCCTGGTTCTGCCGCTGGCGCTCTGTCTGGCGCTGGGGCTTGCCGCCTGCTCCGGTGCCTCGGAAGAGGAGAGATCCAGCCCTTCGTCCTCCGCTCCCGCCCTGGCGTTTGCGGACCAGTTCGGCCTGTACAATGGAATGGACGATGGCCGCGATTTTACGATTTCCGCGGGAGAGCTGGAAGGTCGGCCCTGCTACCGGCTGGACAGCGAGGAGCACGGAGTAACCGTCCTGGTGCCCGAGAAATTGACGAAACACGACGATGAAGTTCAGGCGGTGGTGGAATACCAGGGGAAACAGGCCTCCTCTGGGATGCCCGTTTTTCTGCTGGGCTAGGGCAGCGCCAGTGGAACGGCCTCGCTGTCTCTGGCAGATCTGACCGGCGATGGCACCCTGGACCTGGTCTATATCTACGGCGGCGGAGGGACCGGGGGGTGGAACGACCAGGTCAAGGTGATCGATCTGGCCGCTATGGAAGAGCGGCCGATCCGCTGGGACTCCGACTCTGCGGCAGAGCGGATGTCCGGCCTGATCCGGCTCCAGCTGGTGGGCACCCGGGAGGCGGGCAATTTTGAGGAGCAGGGAGAGGCCGTCTATCAAATTACGGCCCCGGACGGCACTGCGGTGTATGCCGGGACCGGCGGATTTTCTCTGACCGAGTTCCCGGACACGCCGTCCCCCATCTTTGGAGACTACGAATCCATCGCTTTGGAGGGGGACCGTCTGGCTCTGAGCTCCAGCTTTTGGCTGGATCTTGGGGTCGGGGCAGTTTGACCTGCGAGTTCCGGTACGATCCTGACCAGCAGAGCTTCTCCCTCGCGCCGGAGTGTACCCTCCAGGTGGATGCGCCGGTGGATCCGTCGGTTGTCGCCGCCCTGCGGAGC
>CALWVX010000164.1 GCA_944385065.1 uncultured Oscillospiraceae bacterium
GATGTTCGCCGCACGCAGCAGCTCCTCCGACGCCACATAGTTCTGACTTCCGCGAAATTCCTCCATGTTTTTGTCCTCATTTCCTGTCAAAATCGAATCTGCACTCCGCCGCCCCCGGCCTGTGGAATACATCTTAATGGTAATTCAATCATATCGGATGACCGGTATGGTTTCCAATACAACTTACGGCCTGATTCATGTCGTATTTCTATAGGTCTTTATGTTTTCTAAACGGTTTGGCGTTCAATTTTTACTTCACCCCCGTTTTGCCTGGTCAAAATACATAAAACGTTTTTTTGCTTTTTGTTGAGGATGACAAATTTCTGATTTGCGTGCAAACTTATCTAGTATTGTAATTATTCTATGTATCTTTTGCAATGGACGATCGGATAAAAGCAATATAAAATGTGTGCAGTATCCGGAGGATATTCGTCATAATGTTGACAAAGGAGGTCCTCTCCCTGACAGGAAGAGGAGAAATCCATGCGCCGGAATGCGAGAGGGACTTGACCGGAACGGGAGCGCGGAGGTATAATATTGTAGCTTCGATGCAGCAGTTTCGCGTCTGTTTTCTCAGAATATCCGGTCCTCCTTTTTCCCCCGACGGATCTGGCAGACTATCACAGCAGTTTGCCCAAAAACTTGGAATGGAGAAATGAGGTCTGTATTATGAAGGTTGACATC
Organism: uncultured Oscillospiraceae bacterium; assembly: GCA_944385065.1. Classification (GTDB taxonomy): domain Bacteria; phylum Bacillota; class Clostridia; order Oscillospirales; family Oscillospiraceae; genus Lawsonibacter. The sequence goes on from CALWVX010000164.1 coordinate 685, forward strand.
AACACCAAAATGATCACCCTGATCGGCACCCCGCTGGGGCAGTCCTTTGCCGCCCGGATGCAGAATGCCGGGTACGAGGCCGCCGGTCTGAACATGATCTACTTCTACACTGAGGCGGACAACGAGCACCTGGCCGACATTGTCAACGGCATCCGCTATATGAACTTTGCCGGCTTCGCGGTGACCAAGCCCAACAAGGTGAAGGTGCTGCAGTACCTGGATGAGCTGGATCCCCTGTGTGAGAAGATGGGCGCCAGCAACACCGTGGTCAAGACCCCCGAGGGCAAGCTGGTGGGCTATAATACCGACGGCATCGGCTTCTACACCTCCATCACCCAGGAGGGCGGCGTGAAGGTGGACCAGTCCGTCTTCTTCTGCTTCGGCGGCGGCGGCGCCGGCCGGGCGATCTGCTCCGTGCTGGCCTACAACGGCGCCCGCAAGATTTACATTACCGACCTGTATGAGGACTGCGCCAAGGAGTTGGTGGAGGACATCAACAAGAACTTCGCCCCTGTGGCCGAGTTCGTTCCTCACGGCGATTTCTCCAAGCTGGCGGCCTGCAACGTGATCATCAATGCCAGCGGCGTGGGCATGGGCAAGAGCATCGGTCAGAGCCCCGTGCCCAAAGAGTATATTCAGTCCAGCCAGTTCTGCTTCGACGCCTGCTATAATCCGGACAAGACTCAGTTCCTGCTGGACGCCGAAGAGAAGGGCTGTAAGATTCTCAACGGCCTGGGCATGTCCCTGTATCAGGGGGTGGCTCAGGTGGAGCTCTGGACTGGGAAAAAGGGCCCGGTGGAGGCCATGCGTAAGGAGTTGATGGACATCCTGGAAGAACAAAAGCACGCATAATCAGAGAAGAGGAGGAATAACATGAAAGCTATCAAATGGCTGGATGATCACTTTGAAGAAGTGCTTCTGGTGATTCTTCTGGTCCTGATTTCCGTGGTCAGCCTGCTTCAGGTCGTGTTCAAGAAGGTTCCCGGCCTGACTCCCCTGACCTGGTCCGACGAGTTCGCCCGCTATATGTGGATCTGGACCGTCTTCCTGTCCCTGCCCTACACCATCCGGAAGGGCAGCATGCTCCGGGTGAGCATTCTGATGGACCTGCTGCCCCAGGCATTGCACAAGGTCGTCAATATCCTGGTCGATCTGGTGAACGCCGCCTGTATGGCCGTGCTGGGCTACTTCTGCATCGACGTGGTCTCCGGCGTAATGGCCAGCGGCGAGACCTCCACCGCCATGGTGTGGCCCATGTGGATTGTCTACTCCGTGATGCTGATCGGCTACTGGCTGGGCTGCTTCCGCGCGCTCCAGATGGCCGTCATCCACGTCATGCACTTCAACGAGCGTGAGCTCACCACCATTGAGCAGACCATTCAGGACGCCGCCGACGAGGCCGCCATGGCCAAGGGCGAGAAAGGAGGGAACGAGTAATGGCAGCACTGCTGGTATTTATCGTTTTCCTGGTTGGTATCGCCGTATCGATTCCCATCGCATCCAGTATGATCGTGGGCGCTCTGGCCCCCATCCTGCTGGCTGATTCCGGCGGTTCCATCCCCCAGCTGATCAACAACACCTTCTCCGGTGCCAACTCCACCCCCATCCTGGCGGTGCCCCTGTTCATCCTGGGCGGCGTCATCATGTCCGAGGGCGGCATCTCCAAGAGACTGTTCAACTTCTTCGCCTACTTCATGGGTCACTTCCCCGGCGGCATTCCCTGTACCGTCATCGTGACCTGCCTGTTCTACGGCGCCATCTCCGGCTCCGGCCCCGCCACCACCGCCGCCGTGGGCTCCATGACCATCCCCTTCATGGTGGCTCTGGGCTATGACCGGCAGTGGAGCGCCGGCGTGGTCGCCGTGGCCGGCGGCCTGGGCGTGGTTATCCCGCCCTCCATCCCCTTCGTGCTGTACTCCCTGGCCACCGGCGTGTCCACCGGCAACCTGTTCCTGGCCGGCGTGCTGCCCGGCATCCTGATCGGCGTGTTCCTGATGATCTGGGCCGTCATCTACTGCGTGCGCAAGGGCGAGGACAAGCAGAAGATCCACGCCAAGATGGATGAGCTGAAGGCCATGGGCCTGGGCCGGCTGTTCATTGACAGCTTCCCCGCCCTGCTGTGCCCCCTGATCATCCTGGGCGGCATCTACACCGGTATGTTCACCCCCACTGAGGCGGCCTGCATCTCCGTGTTCTATGCCATCCTGGTGTCCCTGTTCGTGTACCGTTCCATCAAGGTGAAGGACCTGATCCCCATGCTGGCCAGCTCCGTGAAGACTTACGGCGGCCTGGCCTTCGTGCTGGCCTTCGCCACCGCTTTCGGCCGTGTGCTGTCTCTGACCCGGGCCACCAAGGTCATCGAGGACTTCATTGTCACCAACTTCAGCACCGCCTGGTCCGCTCTGACCGTCCTGGTCATCATCTTCCTGCTGCTGGGCATGGTCATGGATACCGGCCCCGCCATCGTCATCCTGGCCCCCGTGCTGCTGCCCGCCGTGCAGGCGCTGGGCGTGGACGAAGTCCACTTCGGCGTCATTCTGGTGTGCTGCCTGTCCATCGGCCTGGCCACTCCTCCTTTCGGCCTGGACCTGTTCGTGGCCGGCAACCTGTCCGAGGAGCCTCCCATGTCCGTGGCCAAGAAGGCTGTCCCCTTCATGATCGCCTTCGTGCTGGCTCTGTTCCTCATCACCTATGTGGAGCCCGTCAGCCTGGTCCTGGTGGATCTGTTCGGCGCATAAGCGTCACGCTTCCTACTTAAGTTGTCTCACCTCCGCGTTCCCTTCCGGGGGCGCGGAGGAGGCAAAATAAACGCAAGGAAATGAAAAAAGGAGGACTTGTAATGAAGAAAATTTCTGCTCTCGTTCTTGCTCTGGCCATGTGCATGGCCCTGGTGTCCTGCGGCGGCGGCGACACCAGCACCCCCAGCACCAGCACTCCCGACGCCAGCACTCCTGACGCCAGCACCTCCACCCCCTCTGAGACCGGCGCGGACTACTCCAGCCTGGACCCCGTCCAGCTGATCGGCGCCGACTCCACCGCCGCCAACGCCGCCGGCCAGCTGTTCGGCGAGATGGTGGCTGAGAAGCTGGACACCATCACCGGCGGCCAGCTGACCATGGACTACTTCCCCAACGGCGAGCTGGGCGCTGACGCCGACCTGCTGCGTCAGCTGCAGAGCGGCGACATCTCCATCGTGGTCTGCCAGGCCGCCCCTGTGGCGTCCTTCGTGCCCGATGTGGCCGTGTACGACCTGCCCATGGTGTTCGCCACCTATGACGGCGCCACCATCGACGCGGTCATCAACAACCCCGAGTCC
>CALWVX010000165.1 GCA_944385065.1 uncultured Oscillospiraceae bacterium
GACGAGGGCCCCTCCACCTTCAATGCCAAGAGCGGCGCCACCGTCACCGGCGTGCGCTTCCCCCTGGTGGCCTTCAACGTCAATCTGCAGACCAAGGATCTGGAAATCGGCAAAAAGATTGTCAAGGCGGTCCGGGCGGCCACCGGCGGCTATCAGTGTGTCCGGGCCATTGCCCTGGTACTGGAGGACCGGGACGGCATTGTCCAGGTGTCCATGAACCTGACCAACTATGAGAAGACCCCCATTCACCGGGTGTTTGAGACCATCAAGAGCGAGGCGTCTCAGTACGGCGTGGGCGTGGTGGACTGCGATCTGGTGGGTCCCGTGCCCGTGTATGCCCTGCACGATGTGCTCAAGTTCTATCTGCGGGTGCACAACTTCAAGCTGGAGCAGCTGTATATGTGATCAGGAGCGGGATTGCTCCCCACAGGATTGGCGCGGAGAGTTGCCTGAATGGCAATTCTCCGCGCCCTTTTTCCGGTTTTTTTGTCCATTCTGCGCCGCCGGCAGGCTGGACAGGAGAGGGGAGTTGTGATAGAATGAACTGCTATACCCGTCGGAGGCTTCCGGCGGGCGGAGAAAGAAAAAGGGGGCAGGAATGGTGAAAAAACAGCGGCATCAAATCGACATGTGCAACGGTCCTCTGGCCAGCAAGATTCTTCTGTTTGCGATCCCGCTGATTGCCTCCAGTCTGCTTCAGCTGCTGTTCAACGCGGCGGATGTGGTGGTGGTGGGCAAGTTCGTGGGCAAGGAGGCCCTGGCGGCGGTCGGGTCCAACACCTCTCTGATCAACCTGCTGGTCAACCTGTTCGTGGGTCTGTCCGTGGGCGCCAATGTGGTGGTGGCCCGGGACCTGGGCGCGGGGCGGAAGGAACAGGTGAACGAGGATATTCACTCCACCCTGATGCTGGCGCTGATCAGCGGGGTTGCCATGATGGCCTTCGGCGTGATTATGGTCCGGCAGCTGCTGGAGTGGATGTCCTCCCCCACAGACGTGATCGACCTGGCCACCGTCTACCTGCGGATCTATTTCTTCGGAATGCCCGCCAACATGGTGTACAACTTTGGCGCGGCCATTCTCCGGGCCCAGGGCGATACCCAGCGGCCCCTGTACTATCTGTTTTTCGCCGGCTTGGTCAATGTGGCGCTCAATCTGGTGCTGGTGCTGGTGTTCCACTTGGATGTGGCGGGTGTAGCCTTGGCTACCATCATTTCCCAGTACATCTCCGCCATCCTGGTGGTCCGGTGCCTGATCAAGGAGGAGGGAGAGCTTCACCTGGACCTGAAGAAGCTGGAGCTGAAGGGCCGGGTGGTGAAGCGAATCCTCCAGGTGGGCCTGCCCGCCGGGTTTCAGGGCGTGGTGTTCGCCTTGTCCAACGTGGTGATTCAGTCCTCCCTCAACTCCTTCGACGATCCGGTGCTGGTGGCCGGTTCCTCCGCGGGGGCCAATATTGAAAGCTTTGTCTACGCGGCCATGAACGCCTTTTATCAGTCGGCCATCACCTTTGTGGGACAGAACTACGGAGCCGGGAAATGTGACCGAGTGGACCGGGTGGCCAAGTACTGCCTGATTTATGTGACGGTGGTAGGTCTGGTCCTGGGCAACCTGGCCTATCAGTTTGGGGATGTGCTGGCCGGATTCTATGTGCAGCCGGGCGAGGACGACGTCATCGCCCAGGCGGTGATTCGAATGTCGTTTATCGCCTGCCCCTATTTCATCTGCGGCGTGATGGACACGCTGGTGGGAGTGCTGAGAGGCCTGGGCTACTCGGTGATCCCCATGGTGGTCTCTCTGGTGGGGGCCTGCGGACTGCGCCTGGTGTGGGTGGCGGTGGTATTCCCCATTTATCATACGCCTGCCAGCCTGTACATCTCCTATCCGGTGACCTGGGCGATCACGGCACTGGTTCACTTCATCTTCCTGCTTTTTGTGCGCAAGCGGGCCTACGCCAAGGTGCGGGGCCGCGTATCCGATTCCCCCGCCCCCTCCGGGCAGGAGGATCAGCAAATGGCTTGAACATGCGGCAGCCGGCCCGGCACGCCGCCGAAGGCGTGCCGGGCGCTTTGATTCTTCGGACGTATAATCAAGAGGACGTCGGGAGACGCTACGGAGGAGAACCTTCGGGAGGTGTGCGGACCATGAATATAAGCAATCGGGACTATCAGAAGCTGGTGCGGGAACGGGCCAAGCCCTCTCCCACCGGGAAAAATCTGATCTGGGCCTTTTGTGTGGGCGGCGCGATCTGTGCGGCTGGGCAGGGCCTGACGGAGCTGTACCGCGGCTGGGGTCTGGATCAAAAGCAGGCGGGGACCGCAGTGTCGATGACGCTGATCCTGGCCGCCGCGCTGCTGACCGGTCTGGGGTGGTTTGACAAGGTGGCCAAGCGGGCGGGAGCCGGTACGCTGGTGCCGATCACCGGCTTTGCCAACGCGATGGTGTCCCCGGCTCTGGAGTTTAAAAGCGAGGGATTGGTCACCGGTACGGCCGCCAAGCTGTTTACCGTGGCCGGCCCGGTGCTGGTGTTTGGAATTGGGGCCAGTGTGGTATACGGGCTGATTCTCTGCCTGCTGGGGGGGTAAAATCTCTTCGCGCCATGGGAAATAGAGCCGCAAGCCCATCAGCGGCAGGACCTCAGACAGGAAAAAGCCACCTGCCGGGCAGGTGGCTTTTCGCTGTTTTGAAAAGGATGGAGGCCGCCTCCGGCGGCCGGACTCCCCAAAGAAAGACATCTGCGGAAAGCAGATGTCTTTCTTTGGGGAAGGAGAAGTTAAAATCGATATTTTCATCTTTGAGACCGTTAGAAGAAACACTGCCCAACGGCCCTTCTGGGCCGCGCGCCGAGTGGCGCGTAAATTCCCGGCCACAGGCCGGGAATTGCGCAGGGGCGGCTCTGCCGACCCCGAGCATTTAAATGCCGAAGGGTGGAGCCGCCCTTCAGGCGGCGGAACCCAAAACGAAAGGCATCTGCTGAAAGCAGATGCCTTTCGTTTTGGAGCGAGTGACGAGGCTCGAACTCGCTACCTCCACCTTGGCAAGGTGGCGCTCTACCAGATGAGCTACACTCGCGGCGACAAACGGTATTATACCAAAATCCGCCGGAAAGTCAACCCCTAATTTGAAAAAATTTAGAATCATACTGCAGGCTGAACCAGAATTCCCGCCAGCATCCCCCTGTGGACCGTCCGCAGCCCCCGGACCCGCTCCAGATCGGCGGGTCGTACCAGGGAGGGCTCCCGGGGCAGGGCGGCGGCTCCGCTGCCCTGAAGGAGTTCGGCCACAAACTGGGAGCAGAAGTAGTGCCGCCTCCGGGACAGGGGCAGGTTCAGGCCGCAGGAGAGAGCCCCCAGCAGGTTATAGTGATATTCCTCCCGCCGGGCGTACATTCCGGCCAGCCGCCGGCGCAGCAGCCGGTAAGTCTCTTCACTGACCCGCAGCTCATACAGACAGCAGGGGTCGGCCCTCCGCTGGGCGGTCACCCGCTCCTGGACCAGACCGGCGGGCAGGGCGAAGTGCTGGTGCTTCCGGGCGAAACTGTAAAACGGTCCCTGAGGGCCGTCCAGACCGATGGAGGCGTGGGTGAAGTTGTCCCGGGTGGCAAAGTGGATCAGCCGGGAAAACCAGGTTCCCGACCGGGTGAGCAGAATATAAACAAAACGGTCTGCCATGACAGCCATCTCCTTCTCCTGAGCTGTCACCATCCTATCAGGAAAGTTTGAAAAGCCACTGAAGGAGAGATTAAGATTTTCATAAATTCAGGAGAAAGAGGACGGAGGTCAGGGGGATGATTGCAAAAAGCGGGGGCTTTTGCTATAATATATTATCTATCATTGTGACCAAATCCGAACGGGGCGGCAACGACCCGCTCCAGAAAACAAGAGGTGGCCGCTTTGTACTTAAAAGCATTGAAAATACATAGAGAACCCACCAAACCGCTGTAATGCCTGGAAAATCGTTGATTTGATGGTATGGCTGCCTAATG
>CALWVX010000166.1 GCA_944385065.1 uncultured Oscillospiraceae bacterium
TCCGTCCGGGGAGCCCAGGCCGCCCAGTCCGGGGATCTGATCCGCCGCTGGGCCCTGGGCGGGACCCGGGACTGAATCCGGCGGCCAAGGAGGAATCGACATGTTCTATCATTCCTTTCACGGCCTGAAGCTGTCCGCACTGGGGTTCGGCGGTTCCCGGCTTCCCCGGAACGGCCCCTCCGACCGGGACGTGGACGAGGCCGAGACCGTCCGGATGGCGGACTGCGCCCTGGACGGCGGGATCAACTACTTCGACACCGCCTGGGGCTACCACGGGGGCTGCTCCGAGTCGGTGCTGGGCCGGGTTCTGAAGCGGTACTCCCGGGACAGCTTCTATCTGGCGGACAAGTTTCCCGGCTATGATCTGCCCAATATGTCCAGAGTACGGGAGATCTTCCCGGAGCAGCTGCGCCGGTGTCAGGTGGACTACTTCGACTTTTATCTGATTCACAACGTGTGCGAGGCCGACATCGACACCTATCTGGACCCCCAATACGGGATTCTGGACTATCTTCTGGAGCAGAAGCGGCTGGGCCGCATCCGGCACCTGGGCTTCTCCGCCCACGGGGCGCTGCCGGTGATGGAGCGCTTTCTGGAGGTCTATGGGCCGCACATGGAGTTCGGCCAGATCCAGCTGAACTGGCTGGACTGGGAGCTTCAGGACGCCCGAGGCAAGGTCGCCCTGCTGGAGCGGTATCATCTGCCCGTGTGGGTGATGGAGCCGGTGCGGGGCGGGCGGCTGGCCAGGCTGGCCCCGGAGGACGAGGCGGAGCTGCGCCGCCTGCGCCCCGACGAGAGTATCCCCGCCTGGTCCTTCCGGTTTCTGCAGTCCCTCCCCCAGGTGGCCGTCATCCTGTCCGGCATGTCCTCCCTGGAGCAGCTTCAGGACAATCTGCGCACCTTCCGGGCCGCGCGGCCCCTGAGCGCCGGCGAGGAGGAGACCCTTCTGTCCATCGCCCGGCGCATGACGGCGGGGGTGCCCTGCACCGCCTGCCGCTACTGTACTTCCCACTGTCCCCGGGAACTGGACATTCCCGCCCTGCTGATGCTGTACAACGACTACATCTTCTCCAACGGCGGCCTTCTGGTCCCCCGGGCGGTCCAGTCCCTGCCCCCGGAGAAGCGGCCCTCCGCCTGCGCGGCCTGCCGCAGCTGCGAGCAGATCTGCCCCCAGCAGATTCAGATCGCCGACGTGCTGGCCGACTTCGCCGGCAAGCTGGCGCCCTGACCGCCCGGACGGCGGCAAAAGCCGCGGCCCGCATATTGACATAATGTCAGAATACTGATATGATGGCTGTCGGACAACATCCCAGGAAGGGAGAGACCATATCATGAAGCAAACCGGCCGCCTGGTGCTGATTCTGGACGGACAGGGGGGCGGCATGGGGGCCCAGCTGGTGAAGCTGCTGGCCGGAAGGCTGCCCCGGGACTGCCGCCTGCTGGCGGTGGGCACCAATGTGCTGGCCACCAGCGCCATGCTCAAGGCGGGGGCCCCCCAGGGGGCCACCGGGGAGAGCGCCGTTCTCTATCAGGCCCCCCGGGCCGACCTGATTCTGGGCCCCATCGGGGTCATTCTGGCCCACGGGATTCTGGGGGAGGTCTCCCCCGCCATGGCCGCCGCCGTGTCCGGGTCGGACGGGGTGAAAATCCTGATCCCCTCCTCCACCTGCGGGGTCCATGTGGCCGGGACCGAGGGGCTGAAGCTGGACGAGTACCTGCGCCGGGCCGCCGACCGGGCGGTGGAGGAGCTGACCCCATGACCGCCTCCTTCTCCGCCGTCCTGGCCGACCACGCCGCCCGCTACCCGGCCATGGAGCCCCGGGACTTCGCCAAGCTGGCCTATCAGAGCGTCTTCGGGCCGGAGCACCTGCTCCGGGACCCGGAGGCCTTTCAGGCCGCCCTGGACCGGGAGTGGGCCGAAGCGGAGGGCCCGGCTCCCGCCCCCAACCCGGAGGCGGTGGGCGGCGACCTGTGCCGCTTCCATCTGGGGGCGGAGGCCGACCGCTCTCTGGCCGTCCCCCTGCTGACCCGGCTGGCCCTGCGCACCGCCCGGGAGCACACCGGCGGCCCGGCCGAGCTGGACCGGGCGCTGGCCGCGCTGGAGGGGCTGTCCCGCCCCGGCATGGGGGCGTTTCTGGACCGCTGGCGGCGGGAGGGCTGTCCCCCTGTCCACCACTCCGACGCCTTTCGGGCGGCCTACCGCCCCCACTACCGGCTGATCCGCCTGTCCTACGGGGGCTATTTCCCCGCTCTGCTGGCTCTGGCCCGGCTGATCGGGTCCGGCCGCCCGGCGGTGGCTGCGGTGGACGGCCGGTGCGGCAGCGGCAAGACCTCCTTTGCCCAATTGGCGGAGGAGCTGTTCCCCTGCACCGTGGTCCACATGGACGACTACTACCTCCCCCCGGACCGGCGGGCTCCCAAATGGGAGGAGATCCCCGGCGGCAACATGGACCTGGAGCGGTTTGCGCGGGAGGTGCTCGCCCCCGCCCGGCGGGGAGAGGCCGTCTCCTACCGGCCCTATCAGTGCCGGACGGGGACCTTCGCCCCGGCCCGGCTCCTCCCGCCCCGGCCCCTGACTCTGGTGGAGGGCAGCTACTCCCTCCACCCGGCTCTCCGGGATCAGTACGACCTGCGCGTCTTCCTCACCTGCTCCCCGGAGGAGCAGCTCCGGCGGCTGAAGGCCCGGGAGGGGGAGCGCTTCTCCGCCTTTTCCGGGCGCTGGATCCCCCTGGAGGAGCGCTACCGCCTGGCCTGCCGCCCGGAGGCGGACAGCCTGACGGTGGACACCACCCCATTCTTCTGAAAAGGCACACCCCGGGGCCAGAAGGCCCCTCCGCGTGTCAAAAAGCCTCTGCTAAGGCAAATCCGCCTAAGCCTTGGCGGGGGAGCTCGAGGGGGCGGCAGCCCGCCTCGAGTGGGATCGAATGCCCTGAACGCCCTGCACAACAAGGCGTTCAGCGAGCGCAGCGAGGACTTTTCCGCCGCGCGGCGGCGGGAAAGTAACGGCATTTTTGCAGGCTGTCAGAAAAGTCCAAGGACTTTCTGACAGCCTGAGGGGCCAGAAGGCCCCTCTCCCCCCGCACTCCAAACAAAGCCAGGAAGGCACAGGGCCCCCAGAAGGGGGCCGAATCCATGACTTTTGAGAGGAGTTTTGCCCCATGTATTCCCACAAACAGCTCAGCCCTGTGCGCGCCCTGGTCCTGTCGGCCATGTTTCTGGCCCTGGGCCTGGTGCTCCCCTTCTTCACCGGCCAGATTCCCCAGGTGGGCAGCATGCTGCTGCCCATGCACCTGCCCGTCTTTCTGTGCGGCCTGATCTGCGGCTGGCAGTACGGCGCGGCGGTGGGCTTTGTGACCCCCCTGCTGCGCATGTCCCTGTTCGGCATGCCCCCACTGCTCACCGCGGTGGCCATGGCCTTCGAGCTGGCCGCCTACGGCGGCGTGGCCGGCTTCCTGTACAGCCGCTCCCGGTGGCAGTGCGTCATCGCCCTGTACCGCTCTCTGATCATCGCCATGGTGGCCGGCCGACTGGTGTGGGCCGCCGTCCGGGTGGTGATGACCGGTGTGGCGGGCGAGCCCTTCACCTGGCAGATCTTCCTGGCCGGCGCCCTGCTCAACGCCATCCCGGGTATCATTCTCCAGCTGGTCTTCATCCCCGCGGTGATGGTGGCCCTGGACCGCACCGGCATGGTCCCCTTCCGCCGCGGAAAGGCGGAGGGACAGACGGCCGGGACCTGAGCTCCCCCCGCCCATGCCTGGGCAGATTGGTCCGAGCAGAGGTTTTTTGACAAACTGACCGGCGGCCCGCCAGGAAGGCGGGCCGCCGGTCTTTGTGTCTTCTTTTTTAATCCTGCCCCTCTTTGATGGCGCTGATCAGCTTGGGCAGCAGCTGCTTCTTCCGGCTGACCACCCCGGGCAGGCGGGCGATGCCGTCCTTCACCTCCACCTGGAAGGC
>CALWVX010000167.1 GCA_944385065.1 uncultured Oscillospiraceae bacterium
CCCACCACCGTGGTGGCCACCGGGGGAATGGCCCCCTTTGTGGTCCCCCTGTGCCGGCGGAAGATCCTGGTGGACCGGGACCTGCTGCTGAAGGGGCTGAACATCCTCTATGAGAAAAACGCCTCGGAGCGAATCCGGGGCGGCAAGTGACCGGATGCGCCTCTCCGGCCCTGAGACAGTCAGGGCCGGAGATTTTTTTTGCCGAAAATTTCCCCGCCGGCGCAACCGGAGGGGGAAAATGCTGCTCTATATGGGTGAACGGCCGTTGGAAACCCGGAAAAAGCGGGAGGTGAGAAGATGACCGACGGAGAGCTGGTGGAGCTGCTGTGGGAGCGGCGGGAGGAGGCCCTGGAGCGGGTCCAGGAGAAGTACGCCCCCTGGTGCCGGGCCATTGCCCGCAATATCCTGGGCCGGGAGGAGGACGTGGAGGAGTGCCTCAGCGACTGCTGGCTTCAGCTGTGGAAGGCCATTCCTCCCGCCCGCCCGGCGCATTTCCAGGGCTATCTGGGGGCGGTGGTGCGGAACCGGGCCCTGCTGCTGCGGGCGCGCCGGGGGCGGCAGGTGGACACTGTGTCCCTGGCCGCGCTGGAGCTGGCCCAGTGCCTGCCCCCGGCGGAGGGGCCGGAGGAGCGGGCCCAGGGGGAGGCCCTGGGCCGGGCGGTCTCCCAGTTCCTGCGGCAGTAGAGGGAGGGGGCGCGGACGGCCTTTCTCCGGCAGTACTGGTACGCGGACACGGTGGAGGCCGTGGCGGCCCGCATGGGCTGGTCCCAGGCCAAGACCAAGAGCGTCCTGTTTCGGACGCGGAAGAAGCTGAGAGCCTATTTGGAACAGGAGGGATGGCTGTGAACACGGAAAAATGGACCATGGAGGTTATGGGATATGTGGACCCGGAGCTGGTGGAGGGGGCGGCCCGCCCCGGACGGCGTCTGCCCCGGGCGGCCCGGGCGGGGCTGATCGCCGCGTGCCTGTGCCTGGTGATGACCGGGTCGGTGTGGGCGCTGGACACTCTGCTGGGGGTGCGGCTGGGGGAGACGGAGTCCTCCTTCGGCTACTCCGCCTTTGACATTCAGGCGGAGGTGGAGCGGTTTGACCTGTCCCGGTTCAGCGGGGAGCTGCGGGAGGACCTGGAGGCGGGAGAGCTGCGGTGGACCCACCCGAGCTGGCAGTCGGCGGCGGACTATGTGGGGATCCCCATGCTGTACAGCCCCCTGCTGGACGGGGCGGCCATGGGCGCGGGGATGAACGCCCCCTATGTGGTGGACGGGGGGCTGACCGCGGACCAGGAGCTCCTCCCGGAGGAGGAGCGGGACCGGCCGGAGCAGATCCGGCTGGCCTTCAGCCGGGTGGTGGACAATGTGGAGGTGACGGTCTACGTCCACCTGTACACCCAGTACGCCGATCAGGAGGAGCTGGAGGCGGGGCTGCCGGGGGTGGCCTGGAACGGTCCCCGCACCCTCTATCGGGAGCACCCGGACGGCAGCCGGACGGAGATCGGGAAGGCCGGCGTGGAGATGGAGTTCCGGACCGAGGGCTATGAGATGGCGTGCGGGGACACGGCCACCATCGTCACCGCCCGGGAACAGCACGGGGCGGAGGAGTATATTGCCTATTTTGTCCACGGCGGCGTCCTCTATGAGGTGCACCCCCTGGCTCTGGCCGGAGAGGGGCTGGAGGCCCCCGACTTCAGGGAGCTGGCGGAGAAGATCCTGGACTCCTTTGAGGCGCCCGGGGAGGTGTGAGGGCTCCGCCCGGGAAACAGTCCGCCTGCGGAAGAACACGGGACGGCCGCGGCGGGGGAGCCCGGGGCGGGGTGGAAGCCCCCTCCCGGAGAAGCGGACGCCTGCCGGGGCTCCGGGAGCGCCCAAACGGGCTTTATGCCTTGACACCGGGGGGAAATCCGGATATAATACTGCCAAGCGACAGGCGACGAGGGGGCGGAGTACCCCCGCGCCCCATCTGCAGAGAGCGGCCGGAGGGTGAAAGGCCGCGTTGGGGGCGGAGGGAAGTGGCCCCGGAGCCCCGGACCTGAATGAAGTAGGGCCCGGCGGGACCTCCCGTTACAGAGGAGCAGAGCGTCCCCCAGCGGGGGAAATTCAGGTGGTACCGCGGAAAGCATGTTTCGCCCTGAGCCGGAAGGCTCAGGGCGTTTTTCTTCCCGGACCGGACAGAAAGGAAGGATTTTATGGACAACCCAATCACAGTGCGGGAGGAGGAGTCCCCCATCACGGCCCGCACCGACTACGACTACCCCATACTTCTGGACCTGAAGCGGGTGGAGGTCCAGACCACCGGCAGCAAGCGGGTCAAATATTACCGCATGGCCTTTCTGGTGGTGGCGGCCTTCTGCGCCGCCCTGGCGGTGATGTTTCTGCTGGAGGGGCCGGAGACCTTCCGGCAGGCGGTGGCCTATTTCCTGCTGGGCATTCTGATGCTGGTGCTCCGGGCCTTTTACCCCGAAGTGGCCGCCTGGCGCACCAAGCGGGCCATCAAGCGCCACCCGGTGACCGACCTGTTCGTTATAGAGGAGGACGGGGTGCAGATCGCCCGGGGGGAGGACAAGGCCTTCTACCCCTATGAGGAGTGCAATGCCCTGCTGGAGACCGAGATGGCCCTCTATCTGTTCCACAACAAGGGCCGGGGACTGACCATCGCCAAGCGGGGCGTCCAGGGGGCGACCCCGGAGCAGCTGCGGGAGCTGCTGGAGCGCCGGTGCGGCGTGAAGGCCCGCTGGATGGGCAGGGCGCACAGGGAAACCGCCGAGGGCGGCACTGACTGAGAAGATAGGAGAATGACCGTATGAACAGAGAATTACCCAAGGTCTACGAGCCCCAGGAGGCGGAGGGCCGCATCTACCGCAAGTGGGAAGAGGCGGGCTGCTTCCGGGGCCGCCGGGATCCCGAGAAGAAGCCCTTCACCATCGTCATGCCGCCCCCCAACGTGACCGGGCAGCTGCACATGGGCCACGCCATGGACTGCACCCTGCAGGACATCCTGATCCGCTTCAAGCGGATGCAGGGCTGCGCCGCCTTGTGGGTCCCCGGCACCGACCACGCGGGCATCGCCACCCAGATCAAGGTGGAGGAGGACCTGCGGGAGAACGAGGGGCTGACCCGCTATGACCTGGGCCGGGAGAAGTTCCTGGACCGGGTGTGGCAGTGGAAGGAGAAGTACGGCAGCCGCATTGTGGCCCAGCAGAAGAAGATGGGCGTCTCCTGCGACTGGGACCGGGCCCGGTTCACCATGGACGAGGGCTGCTCCAAGGCGGTGCGGGAGGTGTTCGTCTCCCTGTATGAGAAGGGGCTGATCTACAAGGGCAGCCGCATCATCAACTGGTGCCCCCACTGCGTCACCGCCCTGAGCGACGCCGAGGTGGAGTATCAGGACAAGCCGGGCTTTTTCTGGCACATCCGCTACCCCATCGTGGGGGAGGAGGGCCGCTATGTGGTGGTGGCCACCACCCGGCCCGAGACCATGCTGGGCGACACCGGCGTGGCGGTCCACCCCGACGACGAGCGGTACCAGGACATTGTGGGCAAGAAGTGCATCCTGCCTCTGGTGGGCCGGGAGATGCCCATTGTGGCCGACGAGTATGTGGACCGGGAGTTCGGCACCGGCTGCGTGAAGATGACCCCCGCCCACGACCCCAACGACTTCGAGGTGGGCCTGCGCCACAACCTGGAGACCATCCGCGTCCTGGACGACAACGGCAAGGTGGTGGAGGGCTACGGCAAGTACTCCGGCATGGACCGGTATGAGGCCCGGAAGGCCATCGTGGCCGACCTGGAGGAGCAGGGCTACCTGGTGAAGGTGGAGCCCCACCAGCACAACGTGGGCACCTGCTACCGCTGCCACAGCGACGTGGAGCCCATCATCTC
>CALWVX010000168.1 GCA_944385065.1 uncultured Oscillospiraceae bacterium
CCCCTACCCCTCGCGGGCAAACGGGTTTTGTAGGACGTTGGCATACATTTATTGGAAATTTTGCCCCACCATGCCTTTGGGAGGGAAGCCGTCGGCACAGCCGGCGGCTTTTTTGCACTCATTTGCGCAGATCGCGCCCAAATGGAGCCCAATTCTTCCGTTTGCTGCCAAAAAAATCGAGATTCTTAGCAAAAGCTTAACCGCCCGACCTTTGACACCGGGGGGAGAGGCTGGTACAATAATAATGGCGTGTGGAGAGGACAGACAGGGGTTTGCCCGGTACCACGCGCTGATTTTCATTTTCTCATCGGCGGCCTCGGGCCGCATCCGTCAGAAACAGAGGCATGCATGAACAGAGACAAAACCATTTTGCACGTTGGAATTGACGTCGGTTCCACCACCACCAAAATCGCCGCCCTTGACACCAGACTCAACCGGGTGGTCCACGCCGACTATCAGCGCCACCACGCCGATCAGGTAAAAAGCGTGGCGGCCGCCCTGCGCGGCCTGAGCGCCCGCTTCCCCGACGCCCAGTGCCACCTGGCGCTGACGGGCTCCGGGGCCAAAAAGCTGGCCGATCAGATGGGACTGCCCTATGTCCAGGAGGTGGTGGCCAACTCCATCGCCCTGCGCTCCAAGTATGAGAATGTGGGCACCGCCATCGAGCTGGGGGGACAGGATGCCAAGATCATCTTCTTCCGGGCCGGCCAGACCTCCGGGCAGCTGGAGGTGGCGGACATGCGCATGAACGGCAGCTGCGCCGGCGGCACGGGCGCCTTTATTGACGAGGTGGCCGCCATTCTCCACGTGTCCATCGAGGAATTTGACGCCCTGGCCGCCCGGGGGGACTGCGTCTATGACGTGTCCGGCCGGTGCGGCGTGTATGCCAAGACGGATATTCAGCCCCTGCTCAATCAGGGGGTTTCCAAGGAAAATCTGGCCCTGTCCGCCTTCCACGCCATCGCCAAGCAGACCATCGGCGGGCTGGCCCAGGGGCTGGAGATCAAAAAGCCGGTAGCCTTTGAGGGGGGCCCCCTCACCTTCAATCCCACCCTGATCCGGGTGTTTGCCCAGCGGCTGGGCCTGTCCGACGGGGAGATTCTGATCCCCGAGCACCCGGAGCTGATGATGGCCTACGGCGCGGCTCTCTCTCTGGAGACGCTGTATGCCGGGCGAAAGACCCAGGTGCGACTGGACCGGGTGCTGGAGTCCCTGCGGGATCTGAAGCTGGAGCCCGAGGAGCACGGGGCCGCCCGGCCCTTCTTCCAGAGTCGGGAGGAGGAGCTGGCCTTTGAACAGGCCCACGCTCTCCCCGCCTGGGAGCCCGCCCCTCTCCGCCCCGGGCAGACCGTGCGGGCCTATCTGGGCATCGACTCGGGAAGCACCACCACGAAATTCGTCCTGATGGACGAGGAGAAGCACATTCTGGACTCCTTCTACTCCCCCAACGAAGGCGCACCGCTGCTGGTGGCGAAAAAGGCTCTGCTGGCCCTGCGGGACCGCTACCGCGCGGCCGGGGCCCGGCTGGACATTCTGGGGGTGGGCACCACCGGCTATGGGGAGCAGCTGTTTGCCAACGCCTTCTCCGCCGAGTGCCATGTGGTGGAGACGGTGGCCCACGCCCGGGCGGCGGCGGAGTATGTGCCCGGCGCCACCTTTGTGCTGGACATCGGCGGCCAGGACATGAAGGCCATCTGGCTGGACCATGGGGTCATCACCAATATCGTGGTCAATGAGGCATGCTCCTCCGGCTGCGGCTCCTTCCTGGAGAATTTTGCCGCCTCGCTGCACATCCCGGTGGACCAGATCGCCCGGGCGGCCTTCGACTCCCGGGAGCCGGCCAGCCTGGGCAGCCGCTGCACCGTCTTTATGAACAGCAGCATCGTCACCGAGCAGCGCAACGGCAAGCTGCCCGGGGACATTATGGCGGGACTGTGCCGCTCCATCATCGAGAACGTCTTTACCAAGGTCATCCGCATCTCCAATCTGGACTCCCTGGGGGATACCATCGTGGTCCAGGGGGGCACCTTCCGCAACGACGCGGTGCTGCGGGCCCTGGAGCAATACACCGGCCGCACGGTGATCCGGGCCCCCTACCCGGGGATCATGGGGGCCATCGGCGCGGCCCTGATCACCCAGGAGCGCATGGCCGGCCGGGAGCGAACCTTCATCGGCCTGGACGCGCTGGAGCACTTTACCTACACGCAGCAGGCCAACTCCCCCTGCCCCTTCTGCACCAACCACTGCAAGCGCACCATCATCACCTTCTCCAACGGCAGCTCCTGGGTGACCAACAACCGCTGTGAGCGGGGCGAAATTCTGGGCGACCCCAGGGACGAGGCGGTGCGGGCGCGGCTCCGGGAAAAGACGCAGGAGAAGGAGCAGGTCCCCAACCTGTTTCAGCTGCGGGAACAGCTGGTCTTTCAGGAGTACCCCATCCCGGAGCCCAAGGTCCGCCGGGACACCGTCATCGGCATGCCCCGGGTGCTGTCCTTCTGGGACACCGCCCCCTTCTGGACCACCCTGTTCCGGGCGCTGGGCTTCCAGGTGCGTCTGTCCCACCCCAGCACCCGGAAAATGTACGAGAGCGGCCTGTCCGCCGTCACCTCGGACACGGTGTGCTTCCCCGCCAAACTGGTCCACGGCCATATCCGGGACCTGGCGGCCCAGAAGGTGGACCGCATCTTCATGCCCTCGGTGACCACCGTCCCCTCGGAGAACACCGAGAAGACCAGCCAGTCCATGTGCGCCGTGGTGAAGGGCTATCCCCTGGTCATCCGCAACTCCGACGATCCCCAGCGGCAGTTCGGCATCCCCTTTGACGCGCCGCTGTTCCACTGGTACACCGACGCGGACCGGCGGGAACAGCTGATAAAGTACATGGAGGAGACCTTCCAGATTTCCGCGCAGGAAACCCGCGCCGCCCTCCGGGCGGCGGAGGAAGCTCTTCTGAGCTTCCACGCCCAAATGGTCCAGGCGGGGGAGCAGGTCCTGAAACAGGCGGAGGAGCGCGGGACCTATGCCGTGGTGCTGGCGGCCCGGCCCTATCAGACCGACGCGCTGGTGAACCACGACCTGCCCGACCTGTTCACCAGTCTGGGGATTCCGGTGCTCACGGTGGACTCGGTGCCCAACGCCAACGAGGTGGACCTGAGCCGGAGCACCTTAGATATTGTGAACAACTACCACGCCCGCATGCTGTCCTCGGCCATTCTGGCCGCCCGGGACCCCAGGATGGAGTATGTGCAGATCGTCAGCTTCGGCTGCGGACACGACGCCTACCTGTCCGACGAGATTATCCGGCTCATGCGGGAGATCTCGGGTAAGATCCCCCTGGTTCTGAAGCTGGACGAGAGCGACGTGCAGGGCCCCCTGCGCATCCGGGTGCGCTCCTTTGTGGAGACCCTGGCCATGCGCCGGGAGCGGGAAAAGGCCGCCCCGGTCCGGGCGCTGGAGGACCCCTACCCGGTGAAGTTCACCAGACAGGACAAAAAAGAGCGCCTGGTGCTGATCCCCAACGTGTCCCACGCCTTCTGCCGGGTTCTGTCCGCCGCCATGGGGAAGGACGGGCTGCGCACCGTCCCCCTGGAGGTGGGGCGGGAGGAGGCCATCCGCCTGGGCAAGCAGTACGTGCACAACGACATCTGCTTCCCCGCCCAGGTGGTCATCGGCGAGGCACTGGCCGCCCTGCGCAGCGGAAAATACGACCTGGACCATGTGGCGGTGGCCATGGCCAAATACGTGGGCGACTGCCGCCTGACCCACTACGGCGCCCTGCTGCGCAAGGCGCTGGA
>CALWVX010000169.1 GCA_944385065.1 uncultured Oscillospiraceae bacterium
TTCGCCCAGGTCATCCTGGAGGAGGGGGCCGAGGCCGCCGCCCGGGGGATCGCCGTGTGCTTCGACTGCCGGAACAACTCGGACGTCTTCGCCCGGGAGGCAGCCTGCGTCATGGCGGCCAACGGCATCCCTGTACGCCTGTTCGACGCGCTGCGCCCCACTCCCGAGCTGTCCTTTGCCGTGCGGGAGTATCACTGCATCGCCGGCATCAACATCACCGCCAGCCACAACCCCAAGGAGTACAACGGCTATAAGGTGTACTGGGAGGACGGGGCCCAGCTGCCCCCCAAGCACGCCGACCAGGTGGCCAAGAAGATGAAGGAGCTGGACGTGTTCGCCTGCGTCAGGACCATGGACTATGACGAGGCTGTCTCCAGGGGCCTCATCACCCTTATGGGAGAGGAGACGGACGAGAAGTTCCTGGCCAATGTCATGGAGCAGGTCAATGACAAGGCGGCGGTGGAGCAGGTGGCCGACACCTTCAAAATGGTATATACCCCCTTCCACGGCACGGGCTACCGGCTGATTCCGGAGGCGCTGAAGCGGCTGGGCATGAAGCATGTGATCTGCGTCCCCGAGCAGATGGTCATTGACGGCAATTTCCCCACTGTGGTCTCCCCCAACCCGGAGAATCCGGAGGGCTTCTATCTGGCGGTGGACATTGCGAAACAGGAAGGGGCCGACTTTATCCTGGGGTCCGACCCGGACGCCGACCGGGTGGGCATCATGGTCAATACCGGAAACGGAGAGTTCAAGGTGATCTCGGGCAACCAGACCGGCGTGCTGCTGCTGGACTACCTGATCGGGGCCAAGCGCCGCACCGGCAAGATGCCCGACAAGCCGGTGGCCCTCAAGACCATCGTTACCACGGAGATGGCCCGGAAGGTGGCCGAGGTCAACGGCCTGCAGTGCTATGATACCTTTACTGGATTCAAGTTCCTGGCGGAGAAGAAGGATCAGCTGGAGAGCTCCGGGGAGGGCAAGGTGATCTTCTCCTACGAGGAGTCCTACGGCTATATGCTGGGGGACTATGTCCGGGACAAGGACGCGGTGTCCGCCAGCGTGGAGCTCACCGAGATGGCGGCCTGGTACGCCGGACAGGGGATGACCCTGTATGACGCCCTCCAGAAGCTCTTTGAGAAGTACGGCCATTACAGCGAGAAGACGCTGAATCTGGTCATGCCCGGTCTGGACGGACTGAAGAAGATGGCCGCTCTGATGGCCTCGCTGCGGGAAAATCCGCCGGTGGAGATTGCCGGCGTGGCGGTGCGCCAGCAGAAGGACTATCAGGACGGCAGCGTGGTAAATGTGGCCGACGGCTCCAGGGAAGCCATGGAGCTGTCCGGTTCCAACGTGCTGCGCTATGAGATGGCCGACGGCACCAGCCTGATTGTCCGCCCCTCCGGCACCGAGCCCAAGGTGAAGGTGTATATCCTGGCCAACGGCGCCTCCAGCGGGGAGGCGGAGGAAAAGGTGGCCCGGTATGCCGCCTGGGCCGAGACGCTGAAAAACTAAAAAGGATAAAAACGCAGCCCGGCCTTGGCCGGGCTGCGTTAAAATTCTCGAAAGAGGCTCTGCCGCTGCTTTGAGGAGGGCCACTTGCAGGCTGCATCAGGTTACGTGTTGTTCAGGGAGAGAGATTCCTGAGCGAGCTGGATGAAGCGTTCCCCGAAGTGGGAGAGAAAGCGGCTTTTGCGGTAGCCGGCCACCAGCGTGCCGAAGGTGGAGGGGTCGGTGAGGGGAAACAGGTCCACGCCGGGAGAGCCGGGGGTGGGGGTGGGCAGCGCCCGGAGAAACAGCTCGGGGCAGATGGTGATGCCCACCCCCGCCTGGGCCATGGCCAGCGTGGTGACGGTGTTCTCCGTCTCCAGAATCAGATTGGGCTTGAAGTAATAGCGGCTGAAATACTGGTCCACAATGCTCCGGGTCCGGTTGCCCTGCTTGATCAGCACAAAGGGCTCCCCCTGAAAGGCGCCGATGTCCGCCTTCTGGGAGAATCGGGCGCGTATGTCCCAGGCGCTGTCCCCAAAGCGCCGGTCGGTAAACGTCTTGGGGACCACCATCACCAGCCGCTGCTCCGTCAGGGGAATGGAGACCACATCCTTGGTGGTGATGGGCTGAAAACAGATGATCAGATCGGTGCGGCCGTGGGCCAGGGCGTCCTCCAGCTGGGTGGAGTTGCCCTCATACAGGGAAAACTCCACCAGGGGAAACTCCTGATGAAACTTCGGCAGCAGATCAGGCAGAAGGGCCAGACCGCAGGTGTGGGAGATGCCCACCCGGAGCACCCCCAGGTACTGGCGGTTGATGTCCCCCACCTTGGAGAGATACTGGCTCTGGAGCTCCAGAATCTGGGTGGCGGTCCCCACCAGCAGCTCCCCGGCATAGGTGAGGGACAGCTTGGGGGAGCGGGTGAACAGCTTGACCCCCAGTTCCCGCTCCATATTGCCGATGTGGTTGGACAGGGATTGCTGCGAGATGTAGAGCCGCTCGGCCGCCCGGGTGATATTCAGCTCCTCGGCCACGGTGAGAAAATATCGCAGGTGACGAAAGTTCAAAAAGACGCCTCCTCTGGGTTGCCCGGAGCTTTCCCGCGCAGGCGGGAAAGACGGTCCGGGAGGGATGTAGCTTGATTATAGCACAGTCATTCAACTGTGGCAACTATCAACAAAAAGATACTTCCCAAGAAAAAGAAGTTATGGCATAATAATTTGAGCTCATAAGTATGCCCAGAAGAGAGCGTCTGCCGAGCTGTGATAGAAAGGAAGATGTTTTTATGAAGTGTCTGATCATTGATACAGTCTCCCCCGCCATCGCCGAAGAGCTGGGCAAGTATATGCACGTTGATACCCACCTGCTCCCCACTCAGGAGGAGCTGGCCGGTATGATCGGCGATTACGATGTGCTTATCATGCGGGTGGATCCTGCCATCAACAAGCAGATTCTGGATGCCGCTCACAACCTGAAGGTCATCGGTGTGTGCTCCGTGGGTCTGAACCATGTGGATTTGGAGACCGCCAAGGCCAAAGGCATCCAGGTCATCAACGCCCCCGGCATGAACGCCAACGCGGTGGCCGAGCTGACCATCTCCAAGATGCTGGACATCGCCCGCCATACCATTCCCGCCAACTATGACGTGAAGGTGAACAAGAACTGGGACAAGTATAAGTTTGTGGGCTCCGAGCTGCGGGGCAAGACCCTGGGCATCCTGGGCTTCGGCCGCATCGGCCAGCGGGTGGGCGAGCTGGCCCGCGCCTTCAAGATGGACGTGGTGGCCTATGATCCCTATCTGCCCGCCCATGTGTTTGAGGAGCAGCACGCCAAGAGCCTGTCCATCGACGAGGTGCTGAAGATCTCCGACTATGTGACCATCCATATGCCGCTCACCGAAGAGACCAAGTACCTGTTCAACGCCCACTCCATCTCCGAGATGAAGGACGGCGCCGTGGTGCTGAACATGGCCCGGGGCGGTATTGTGGACGAGCAGGCCATGTACGAGGCCCTGAAGGCCGGCAAGCTGGGCGGCTACGCCTCCGACGTGATGGAGAACGAGCTGGCCGGCGGCGGCCTGACCGAGGGCGCGTCCTTCGACTCCCCCCTGTTTACCTGTGACAACTTTATTGTCACGCCCCACCTGGGCGCCCAGTCGGTGGACGCCTCCCGGGACATCGGCGAGCTCATCATCCGCAAGGTGAAAGAGGCGCTGGACCTGAAGTAAGTCGGGGCCTGAATACAAGAGAAGAACCGTCGATCCGGCCGCCCAACGGGCGGCCGGATT
>CALWVX010000170.1 GCA_944385065.1 uncultured Oscillospiraceae bacterium
CCGGGCACACCGCAGCCGGTGGCCACCAGCAGGGGGATGAAGCTCTTGCCGGACAGGCCGAAGCGGCGGAAGATCCGATCCATGACAAAGGCGATCCGGGCCATGTACCCCACGTCCTCCAGCAGAGCCAGCAGGAAGCACAGCACCAGAATCTGGGGCACGAAACCCAGCACCGCGCCCACGCCGGCCACGATGCCGTCCATGATCACGCCGTACAGCCAGTCTGCGATGATGGGAGCTCCGCTGGCGTCCAGCAGGAAGCTGTTGAAGAAATTGGGGACCATTTCACCAAACAGCACGTCGTTGGCCCAATCCGTGCCGAAGGTACCGATGCCCACGCCCCCGTCCGCCACAGAGGTGCCCATGGCGATGGAGTAGATCACGACCATAACCACCGCGAAAATGGGCAGGGCCAGAATCCGGTTGGTGACGATTTTATCAATTTTATCCGACACCGTCAAGCTCCCGCGGGGGGCCTTCTTTTTCACAGCCCTGGTGACCACCGTGTTGATATAGGCGTAGCGCTGGTTGGTGATGATGCTCTCCGCGTCGTCGTCCAGCTCTTTTTCACAGTCGGAGATATGCTCCTCCAGGTGGGCGGCCACGGCGCTGTCCAGATTCAGCTCCTCCAGCACCTTCTCATCCCGCTCGAAAATCTTGATGGCGTACCAGCGCAGATATTGGCGGTCCACCTGATCCTCAATGGACTCCTCAATATGGGCGATGGCGTGCTCCACGCTGCCGGTGAATACGTGGGGCAGCTCGACGGATTGGTGGTTCCGGGCGGCGGCAACCGCCAGCTGGGCGGCGTCCATGCCGCCCTCTCCCTTCAGAGCGCTGATTTCCACCACCTGACAGCCCAGGGACTCCCCCAGCTTTTTCGTGTCGATCTGGTCACCGTTTTTCCGGACCAGGTCCATCATGTTGACGGCCACCACCACGGGCAGCCCCAGCTCAATAAGCTGAGTGGTCAGATACAGATTCCGCTCGATATTGGTGCCGTCCACAATGTTCAGGATGGCGTCCGGCTTCTCCTTGACCAGATAGTTCCGGGACACCACTTCTTCCAGGGTGTAGGGGGACAGGGAGTAGATTCCGGGCAGGTCCTGAATGACCACGTCCTTGTGGCCCTTCAGTTTGCCCTCCTTCTTTTCCACCGTTACCCCGGGCCAGTTGCCCACATACTGGTTGGCGCCGGTCAGGGCGTTGAACAGCGTGGTCTTGCCGCAGTTGGGGTTGCCCGCCAGGGCAATTTTGATGCTCATTGCGTTGTTCCTCTCCTCTCAATCTGTCGCTGTTCCGCCTCTTAGTGTTAGTATCGACTAACTACTGGGCGGAAGGAAAGCGGCCTGAGGCCGCCCTGATTACTGTACTTCGATCATTTCCGCGTCGCCTTTTCGCACGGACAGCTCATAGCCCCGCACATTCAGCTCCATGGGGTCGCCCAGAGGGGCCACCTTCCGCACGGAGATTTCCACGCCCTTGGTGATGCCCATGTCCATAATGCGGCGCTTGACGGGGCCCTCGCCGTGGAGCCGGGCCACCACGCAGGATTCTCCCACTTTCACGTCCTTCAGGGTCTTCATGTCTCTCACTCCTTCTTCGATGTGTTCCTGGTTGTGCGTTTTGCCATCTGGCTGAGTCTCTGCGGCTGACATTTCATGAGAGCCACAGGCGGCTTCAGATGAGAATACGGTTGGCCATGCCCTTGTCCAGGGCGACCCGGCAGTTTTTCACCTGGACGATCAGACTGCCGGACAGATCACTGATCACGGTCACATCGGTATCCACCACAAAGCCCATCTCGGCCAGATGCTGGCGCACGTCGTCCTTCCCGGTGATCTTCCGAATGGTAACCGGTTCGCCTGGGGAAGCCATTGTCAGCGGCATCATAAAGCCCCTCCTTCCTGCACGGCCGCGCTCTCATTGCGGGAGGACCTAAGTTAGAAAGCGCTAACTCTGATTGCGGTATGAGTTTAGCACCACTAACCACTGCCTGTCAAGCCCAAAAATGAAATTTCTTGCATTTACAGTCGGAATGTGGTAACCTTGTACAAAACAGCAGGGGAGAGGAGGCCGGTCTATGAACATCCATGAATCAGCGGAGGATTATCTGGAGGCCATTCTGGCCCTGCGAGAGAGCCAGGGAATGGTCCGATCCATTGATGTGGTCCATCGGCTGGGACTTTCCAAGCCCAGCGTCAGCGTGGCTATGAAGCGGCTGCGGGAGAACGGCTATATTGAGATGAACGAGGACGGGTTTCTCACGCTGCTGCCGCCCGGGGAGGAGATTGCCCAGCGCATCTATACCCGGCACAAGCTGCTGACTCAGTTTTTGGTCCGGCTGGGTGTCAGCGAAGAGGTGGCGGCGGCGGATGCCTGTAAAATTGAGCATGATCTCAGTGACGAGTCCTTTGAAAAGATCAGCCGGCACGCGCTGGCCAACCAGGAAAAAGCGGAAAACTGACAGGAAAAGATCAAGCGGCGCGCTCCCTTTGTAGGAGCGCGCCGCTGGATTCACGCGGAAACTGCCAGCCGCTCAATGGGAACGCCCGCCTCAAACTGGCGCACATAGGCGTGCACACAGCGGCGGAAGCAGTCGAAGCAGATTCCCATGGCGGTGGGGTCGCCATAGGATTTCCACATGCCGCAGCAGGTGAAGTTTTTTCCCTGATTTTCGATGAAGCCCACCACATCCCGCAGCGGATAACCGAGGAAGAGGCCGATTTCATGGGGAAATTCCCCCTGGAGCGCCAGACGGGCGGACAGCTGGTCCAACAGGACCTCCAGACCCGCCATGCGATAGCCGGACTCCTCCAGAAAGCGCCGCCGGCCTGCCAGCGTCAGCGCCCGCTCCAGATGACTGGGGCGGTACACATAGACCAGAGCGGAGCGGGTCTCGGGCCGCTCCAGCAGAATCCTAACCCTCAGCCCCAGCGGGCGCAGGCGGTCGTCCCAATAGGAGGCCGCCCGCCGGGCGGCCTCGGGCTGGAGGGAACGGACGCAAAACAGGCTGGCCGGCTTCAGCCCCGCCAGCGTAGGGGCGCACTGGCGCACCAGAAGCGCTTCAAAATTCTGATCCATTGTTGCTGCGGCTCCTTTGGTTCGGATAGGGCGTCTCCCCGTGCGGGGCCGCACGGGGAGACAAAAGTAGGGAGGTAGGAAGCAGGGAGATAATACGGGGGTCAGGAGAGCGTTTCGGTTACCAGGCAGCCAAAGCTCGGCCCAGGGCTCGACAGGCCTCTTCCCCCTGCGGATCGGGCGTCTCATGGACGATCAGCCCCTCGTCATTATAGAGGACGGCGCCGTCTTCCCGACAGCGTTCGCACCAGTCCCGCATCCACTGGCCGTCGCCCCAGCCATAGGATCCGAACAGCGCGATCTTTCTGCCGCCCAGACTGTGTTCCAGCTGGGCGAACATGGGCTCGAATTCCGTCTCCTCCAGCACTTCCACGCCCATAGAGGGGCAGCCGAAGGCGACAATGTCGAACTCACCCAGGCTCTCCGAAGAGAAAGTGCCGGGGTCCAGCAGGTCGACCGAAGCTCCGGCGTCTCTGGCCCCTTGGGCGATGCAGTCGGCCATGGTCTGGGTGTTCCCGGTGCCGCTCCAAAAGACGATTGC
>CALWVX010000171.1 GCA_944385065.1 uncultured Oscillospiraceae bacterium
CTGAAGGCGGAGCTGGCCGCAGTGGCGGACAAGCTGGTCTCCGGCGGCGATCTGCGGGAGGACCCCCTGACGGCGGCCCACGCCGACTGGGCGGAGGGCTTTGCTCCCAACTACACTTTCACGGCGGACAACGCCATGGACATCGTGCGCAAGGAGACCGGCCTGGTCTTTGCCCAGGTGCTGGAGTGCGCCGGCGTCTATAAGCGCACGCCGGAGGGCAAGGCCGCCTTCCTGCGCTTCCTGGAGCAGGTGTAGGCCATGGCGCAGCTGACAAGAGAGCCCTTCGGCGTGACCGGCCGGGGGGAGCGGGTCGACCTGTGGACCATCCGGGCGGGGGAATACGCCGCCCAGGTGCTCACCTACGGGGGAATTCTCCGGTCCTTTCTCGTCCCCGCCCCGGAGGGGGAGCGGGACATTGTACTGGGGTGTGAGACCCTGGAGCAGTACGAGGGGCAGGACAAGTATCTGGGGGCCCTGGTGGGCCGGGTGGCCAACCGGATCGGAGGGGCCTGCTTTGACCTGAACGGCAGGCGCTATCCCCTGGCCGCCAACAACGGCCCCAACTGTCTCCACGGGGGGCGGCGGGGCTTTGACCGGGCGGTATGGACCGCCCGGGAGGAAGACGGCGCTCTGGTGCTTGCCCACACCAGTCCCGACGGGGAGGAGGGCTTCCCCGGGACGATGGAGGTCCGTGTGACCTACTCCCTCACGGAAGACGGCGCGCTCTCCCTGGACTACCAGGCGGAAAGCGACGCCGACACCCTGTGCAATCTCACCAACCACAGCTATTTCAACCTGCTGGGCCACAGGGCGGGCACTCTGGCGGGCCAGCGGGTCCAGATCTTTGCCGACGCCATCACGCAGACCGATGAAAACAGCACCCCCACCGGGCGGCTGATCCCGGTGGAGGGGACTCCCTTCGACCTGAGGAGCCCCCGGGAGTTTCAGGCGGGACTGGCCATGGACCACCCCCAGCTGAAGCTGGGGAACGGCTATGACCACAACTTTGCCCTGCGCCGGGAGCCGGTCTCACCCCTGTCCCTCGCCGCCCGGGTGACCGGAGGAGGGCTGGCGCTGGAGTGCCGCACCACCCAGCCGGGACTCCAGCTGTACACCGCCAACTATCTGGACGGCACGCCGGGAAAGGACGGGGCCGCTTACGGCCCCCGCTCGGCCTTCTGTCTGGAGACCCAGGGGTGGCCTGACGCCATTCACCACCCCGATTTTCCCTCTCCCATTCTGCGGGCGGGGGAGAACTATCGCCACCGCACCGTCTATCAGGTGACGGCGGACGACGCCCCGGTGTGACGGAAAAGCAGAAAGAAACAGCAGGGCGCCCCGTGAAAACGGGGCGCCCTGCTGCCGGCGGCGGGGTCAGAATTCATAGGACTGCACGTCGTTCATCAGCAGTCCGTGGTAGTACTCCTCCATCTCGCTGGTGTGGCGGACAAGCAGCTGGTAGGCCAGGTCGTAGTCGTCCGCCAGCAATGCGTCAATGATGTTCAGGTGGTCGTGCGCCCCCTGCGTCAGCCGGCGCCAGCGGAAGAAGTCATGGGTGCGGATGCGCTGATGCTGGTCGCAGACATAGGACAGCAGCTTGATGACATGCCGCTTTCCGGTGCTCTCATACAGGTATTTGTGGAACTCATAGTCCAGGAGCCCGAAGGCATCCACGTCGTTGTCCCGGATCACCTGCTCCTGCCGCTCCCGGAAGGTCCGGAGAACGTTCTTGTCATAGAGGCGGAAGTAGGGGCGCAGCAGGGAGGGCTCCATCACCTTGCGGATGTGAATCAGCTCCAGAATGGTCTGGAGGGAGAGCTCCGAGACAGCCACCCCCCGCCGGGGGATGGAGACCACCAGACCGTCCTGCTCCAGCCGGGCCAGGGCCTCCCGCACCGGGGTCCGGCTGGCCCCCAGGGAGTCGCACAGGCCCTTCTCGTCCAGATAGGTGTTGGGCATGATCTCATTGTTGATGATTCTATTTTTCAAAGTCTGATAGACTTGGTTGGTCAGATTCTCATTTTTCGGCACAGCTCTCATCTCCCAAATTATTATAGCATACCAGACAGAAGAAAAACAACGGGCGGATCAGGGGAAAGGCGGGGGAATGGGATAGGAAAAAGTGCACAAAAAAAGAGACTGTATTTTGACTTGACAAATCAGAAATGCTGAGTATAATCTGTGTATACAAGAAAAATACAAAAAAGAACTGCTCAGAAAGGAACAGAAGCATGGCACACTGTTATTCTCTGGTGCACCTGACCAATATCAACTGCCCGCCTCCGGAATTCATCCGGACGGCCGCGGCCGCCGGCTATGACGCGGTCAGTCTGCGCACCATTCCCCTGGGCCTGCCGGGGGAGCGCCCCTATGACCTGGCCCACGATCCCCAGCTGATGCGGGAGACCCGGCGGGCGCTGGAGGAGACAGGGCTGAGCTATCGGGATACGGAAATCGCCCGGATTGCCGACGGCGTGGATGTGCGGGACCACGAGCCCGCCCTGGCGGCGGCGGCCGAGATGGGCGTTCACCAGATCACCACCAACATCTGGACCGCCGACAAGGGTCGGTATACCGAGCAGTTTGTGAAGCTGTGCGAGCTGGCCAAGCAGTATGACCAGGACATCAATGTGGAGTTCGTCACCTGGGCCAGCGTGGCCGACCTGAAGCAGGCCAAGGAGCTGCTGCTCTCCTCCGGCATGGACAATGTGGGGATTTTGGTGGATACGCTCCACTTCTACCGCTCCCGGGTCGATCTCAGCGAGCTGGACGACTGTCCCAAGGAGTGGTTCCACTACGCCCACCTGTGCGACTGCCCCCGGGAGATCCCCGCCGAGGTGGAGGAACTGGCCCGGTTCGCCCGGACAGGACGGCTGTGTCCCGGCGAGGGGGCCGCGCCCATCCGGGAGATCGTGACCCGCATCCCCAATCCGGACATCGTATATGGACTGGAGGTCCCCCACCAGGCCCGGCTGGAGGAGCTGGGATTTGAGGCGTATGCACGTCAGGTGCTGACAGCGGCCAAAGCCTGTATGGGCGAGGCCGACTGAAAATCATAAATGGGAAGAAGGAGTATCAAAATGGAACGGTTTGTAGGCAAGGTTGTGATGATCACCGGCGCGGGCGATGTGGCCCACGCGGTGGGACTCCGGGTGCTGTCCGAGGGGGCGAAGGTAGCCTTTGCCGACATCTCGGAGGGGGCGCTGAACGACGCGGCCCAGGCCATGGAGGCCGCCGGCTATGACCGGGAGCGGGTCATGACCGTCTCCTGCAACGTGCGGGATCAGGACAGCTGTGACGCCGCTGTGGCCGCTGTGCTGGCCAGGTGGGGTCAGATCGACACCATGGTGGCCACTGCCGGCATTATCCGCCATCTCCCCATCGACGAGATGAGCGAGAAGGACTGGCAGGACGTGGTGGATATCAACCTGGGCGGCGTGTTCCGCACCTGCAAGGCGGTGGTGCCCAGTATGAAGCAGCGCAAGTACGGGCGCATCGT
>CALWVX010000172.1 GCA_944385065.1 uncultured Oscillospiraceae bacterium
CCCGAGTGGGGCTGCGGCAAGCCGGGCTGCACCGTGGGCTGCGACTGCGACCGGTATATCGAGGTATGGAACGTGGTGTTCTCCCAGTTTGACAACGACGGAGAGGGCCACTATACCGAGCTGAAGCAGAAGAACATCGACACCGGCATGGGGCTGGAGCGCCTGGCCTGTGTGTGCCAGAACGTGCCCTCCCTGTTCGACGTGGACACCGTGATGAACATCACCCACAAGGTGTCCGAGATCACCGGGGCCCACTATGAGGAGAGCCCGGAGAAGGACGTGTCCCTGCGGGTGATCACCGACCACATCCGCTCCGCCACCTTTATGATCTGCGACGGGGTGCTGCCCTCCAACGAGGGTCGGGGCTATGTGCTGCGCCGGCTGCTGCGCCGGGCCGCCCGCCACGGCAAGCTGCTGGGGGTGGACCGCCCCTTCCTGTATGAGGTGTGCGACACCGTCATCCATGAGAACGAGGGCCACTATCCCGAGCTGCGGGAGCGCCAGGACTATATTACCAAGGTCATCCGCACCGAGGAGGAGAACTTCGCCAAGACCATTGACGGCGGCCTGAAGATCTTCAACGAGATGCTCTCCAGCCACCAGGAGAAGGGAGAGAAGACCTTCTCCGGGGCCGACGCCTTCAAGCTGTACGACACCTACGGCTTCCCGGTGG
This sequence comes from uncultured Oscillospiraceae bacterium, assembly GCA_944385065.1. Lineage (GTDB taxonomy): Bacteria > Bacillota > Clostridia > Oscillospirales > Oscillospiraceae > Lawsonibacter. Next base: position 674 of record CALWVX010000172.1, read on the forward strand.
ACCTGACGGTGGAAATGGTGGAGGAGCAGGGCATGACCCTGGACCAGAAGGGCTTCCGGGCGCTCATGGAGGAGCAGCGGGTCCGGGCCCGGAAGGCCCGGGAGGCTCTGGGCGACCTGGGCTGGGCCGGTGTGGAGTTCGGCAAGGACGTGCCCGAGACCGAGTTTGTGGGCTATGAGCACACCAGCATCACCGGAGCCCGCGTGGTGGCCCTGGTGGTGGAGAACGAGCAGGCGGAGGAACTGATGCCCGGGGTGGAGGCCATTGTGGTGCTGGACAAGACCCCCTTCTACGCCGAGATGGGCGGCCAGACGGCCGACCACGGCGTCATTGCCAGGAGCGGCGAGAACGGCTGCCTGTTCCAGGTTACGGACGTACAGAAGAACAAGGGCGGCAAGTATATGCACTACGGCAAGGTGACCGAGGGCACTCTGAAGCTGGGAGATATTGTCTCTGCCCAGATTGATGTTCCCCGCCGGCGGGCGATCATGCGGGCCCACTCGGCCACCCACCTGCTGGACAAGGCCCTGCGCACCGTGCTGGGCGACCACGTTCACCAGGCCGGTTCTCTGGTGGAGGCCGACCGGCTGCGCTTTGACTTTACCCATTTCTCCGCCATGACGGCGGAGGAGCTGGCCCAGGTGTCCGCCGTGGTGAATGAGGCGGTGCTGGAGGGCTATGACATCCAGACCAAGGTGATGCCGCTGGAGGAGGCCAAGAAGACCGGCGCCATCGCCCTGTTCGGCGAGAAGTATGGAGATACCGTCCGCGTGGTGGACATGGGAGAGGGCTATTCCGTGGAGTTCTGCGGCGGCACCCACCTGGACAACACCGCCAAGGTGGGCGTGTTCCATATTGACAGCGAGTTCTCAGTGGCCAGCGGCGTGCGGCGCATCGAGGCCACCACCGGCAAGGAATCGCTGGAGGTAATGAACCGCAACCAGGAGCTGCTGTTCCAGGCGGCCGCCGCCCTGAAGGCCAAGCCGGGCGAGCTGCGGGAGCGGGCCGAGGCCGTTATGGGCGAGATGCGCCAGCTGCACCAGGCGGTGGAGAAGTTCAAGGCCCGGGAGGCCGTCAGCGAGGCGGAGCGCTTCCTGTTTGCGGCCCATGAGGTGGGCGGCCTGAAGGTGCTCACCGCCACCGTGCCCGATGCGGACGCCGACCGGCTGCGCAAAATGGGCGATTTTCTCCGGGACAAGGAGCCCAAGACGGTGGCCGTCCTGGCTGCTGTCAACGGGGAGAAGATCACCTTCCTGGCTGTCTGCGGCAAGGAGGCCGTCCAGAAGGGGGTCAAGGCCGGCGATCTGGTCAAGCAGGTGTCTGCCATCGCCGGCGGCTCCGGCGGCGGAAAGCCCGACTCCGCCATGGGCGGCGGCAAGGACCTGATGATGCTGGACAATGCCCTGGCTATGGTGGACAACGTGGTGTCCATGAAGCTGGGCCTGTAAGCCGCCGCCCGCGAGCGGGAGCGAGCCGTGCCGGACGGCACGTAAATTCGGAGCGCAGCGGAGAATTTGCACAGGGCGAATTCACTTCGCCCGAGCATTGAAACAGAAAGCGCCCTTATTTACGGACCAGCCAAAGCAGCGGCGCAGCATGAACCAAATCGGAGCCCAGCGAAGCGGGTCCGATTTGGAGAGGACGAGCAAGGGAGCGGCCGCAGGTTTTGCCGACAGGCGGAACCGGAGGCAGGCGGACTTTGCGAGGACGAGGCCATGGTGGACAACGTGGTGTCCATGAAGCTTGGCCTGTAAGCCGCCGCCCGCGAGCGGGAGCGAGCCGTGCCGCACGGCATGTAAATTCGGAGCGCAGCGGAGAATTTGCGCAGGGCGAATTCACTTCGCCCGAGCATTGAAACAGAAAGCGCCCTTATTTACGGACTAGCCAAAGCAGCGGCGCAGTATGAACCAAATCGGAGCCCAGCGAAGCGGGTCCGATTTGGAGAGGACGAGCAGGGGAGCGGCCGCAGGTTTTGCCGACAGGCGGAACCGGAGGCAGGCGGACTTTGGGAGGACGACATGACACGGGATGACATTCGGGCATTCTGGGCCCTGAACATCGACCACTCCGCCATCGGCATGGAGCGGGCGGGGGCGGAGTACGCGTACTTCTGCACCCCGGCGGAGGCGGAGGTCTTTGCCTGCCTGGGCTGCGACGGAGTTCACTTTGTCCTCCTGCCGGGGGACGAAAAAGTCTACTGTGTGGACCCCGCCATGGGGGAGCCGGGCACTTATGTGCTGCCGGTGGCGGAGAACTTCCGGCAGTTTCTGTCCTACCTCCTGTTCTGTGGGGACGCCAACCCCCTCGCCCAGCTCTGGTGGCTGACGAAGCCCCGGTTTCAGGCGTTCCTCCGGGAAGAGCGGGAGCGCTCCTGGGAGGGGATGGAGGACTTCCAGGCCCGGAAGCGGACCGCCCTGGAGACGGTCACCGCCGCCTTTCATCTGGAGCCCGCCGACCCCTGGGAGCCGGTGAAGGTCCTCCAGGCGGCCTTTGATCCGGGGACGCTGGTCTTTTCCCGGGAATACTATGAGGTGCTGGGTCTGCCGGAACGCTGACAAAATCAGACCGCCCGCTTTTGGCGGGCGGTCTTTGCAAAGGGGAGCTTATGAAGCATTTTGACTTGCTGCTGTGGGATGTGGACGGCACGCTGCTGGACTTCAAGGCGGCGGAGGTGGCGGCCATCCGGGCGCTCTTTGCCCGGTTTGGGATGGGGGAGTGTCCCGACGATATGCTGGAGCGCTATTCGGCGCTGAACCAGAAATACTGGAAGAGGCTGGAGCTGGGAGAGCTGACCCGAAGCCAGGTTCTGGTGGGCCGCTTTTCCGA
>CALWVX010000173.1 GCA_944385065.1 uncultured Oscillospiraceae bacterium
ACGCCCCCCTCCAGGGTCAGGGAGGCCCCCAGGGGGCGGTCGGCGGGGCGGGTGAGCACCTCCACCCGGGACACGGCGGCGATGGCCGCCAGGGCCTCGCCCCGGAAGCCCAGGGTGCCGATGGCCTCCAGGTCCTGCTCCCGGCGCAGCTTGCTGGTGGCGTGGCGGAGAAAGGCGGTGGTCAGCTGCTCCGGCGGAATGCCGCAGCCGTCGTCCGTCACCCGCAGAAAGGTCATGCCGCCGTGGGCGATCTCCACCGTCACCTGGGAGGCGCCGGCGTCGATGGCGTTTTCCATCAGTTCCTTGGCCACGCTGGCCGGCCGCTCCACCACTTCGCCGGCGGCGATCAAATCGGCCACATGGGGGTCCAGTACTTGAATTTCAGGCATAATGCACCTCAAAGAGAAAGATGAAAGGTCAGGGAATCCACATCCACCGCCGCCCGGCGGGGATGGCGGGGGTCCAGATAGATGACCGGCTCCTGCACGCCCTCCAGGGGCTTGTTCCACAGGAAGGGGGTGGTCACGATATAGTCCCGCCCCTCCCAGGTGTATCGGCACCGGAGGGTCCAGGGGGAGTTTTTCCCGGGGAAACTGGTGAGAGACCCCGTATTCCAGGTCACCAGAATATGGTGCTTGACGGACAGAACGGTCCCCCGGACCGGGGTTCCGCCCCGCAGCAGCCGGGAGCGGACCAGCCCCTGCCAGGCGGCCAGCGCGGCGCACAGCCCGGCGGCGGACAGCAGCCACAGCCCCTGGGGGACGAACAGCCAGGCCGATCCGCCCCGCATGGGCATGGAGACGGCTGACCCCCACAGACCCAGCAGCAGGAAAAGCCCGCCCAGGGCGGCCAGGACCAGGGTCAGCATCTCCCAGTAGGAGGCGGGTCGGCGCACGGGGATCCCTCCTTATCCGTTCAGATCCTGTTTCAGCTCGGCCAGCAGGTTGAGCGCCTCGATGGGGGAGAGAATATTCACGTCGGTCATGCGCAGCTTTTTCAGCACGGTCTGTCCCCCCAGGTCGCCCAGGGACAGCTGAGCCTCGGCGGGGGCGGCGGGGGCGGGAGCGGCCGGCTCCTGCCGCTCCAGCTCCTCCAGAATCTCCCGGGCCCGGCGGACCACCCGGTCGGGGACGCCGGCCAGCTTGGCCACCTCGATGCCATAGCTCTGGTCGGCGCCCCCCCGGACGATTTTCCGCAGGAAGATCAGGTCGCCCCCCCGCTTCTTGGCGGCGATGTTATAGTTTTTCACCCCGGGGATCTGCCCCTCCAGGGCGGTGAGTTCGTGGTAGTGGGTGGCAAAGAGGGTCTTGCACCCCAGGCGCCTCCTGTCGGCGCAGTGCTCCAGCACCGCCCGGGCGATGGCCATGCCGTCATAGGTGGAGGTGCCCCGGCCGATCTCGTCCAGGATGAGCAGCGACTTTTTGGTGGCGTTTTTCAGCAGCTGGGCCACCTCGGTCATCTCCACCATGAAGGTGGACTGGCCGGAGGCCAGATCGTCGCTGGCCCCGATGCGGGTGAAGATGCGGTCCACCACCCCGATGCGGGCCGACTGGGCGGGGACGAAGGAGCCCATCTGGGCCATGAGGACGATGAGGGCCACCTGGCGCATATAGGTGCTCTTGCCCGCCATGTTGGGGCCGGTGATGATGGCGCACAGGTCCTCTCCGTCATCCAGGTGGGTGTCGTTGGGAACAAAGGGGGCCCCGGCGAGCACCTTCTCCACCACCGGGTGGCGGCCCTCCACAATGGTGATGGTATCCGAGTCGTCCACCTGAGGCATGCAGTAGCCGTTGGCGGCGGCCACGGAGGCCAGAGAGGTGAGCACGTCCACCTGGGCCGCGGCGGCCGCCGTGGCCTGAATGCGGTCCACCTGAGCGCACACCTGCTCCTTCAGGCGGCAGAACAGCTGATACTCCAGGGCGGTCACCGTCTCCTGGGCGGAGAGGATGGCGTGCTCCAGCTCCTTCAGCTCCTGGGAGATGTACCGCTCGGCGTTGACGGTGGTCTGCTTGCGCACCCAGTCGGCGGGGACCAGGCCGATCTGGGATTTGGCCACCTCGATGTAATAGCCGAAGACCTTGTTGGACTTGATCTTCATATTTTTGATGCCCGTCTGCTCCCGGGTGCGGCTCTCCAGGGCCACCACCCGGTCGGAGGCGTGGGTGAGCAGGTCCCGCTGCTCGTCCACCCGGGGGTCATAGCCGTCCCGGATGAAGCCCCCCTCCCGCACGGAGAAGGGTAGCTTGTCCTCGTCCACCAGGGCCCGGTCCAGCTCCTGGCGCAGCTGGGGCAGGTCGTCCAGCTCCTCCCTCAGGGACTGGAGCAGGGGAGAGGGACAGTGCTCCAGCAGCGAGCGGATGTGGGGCAGCCGGCCCAGCCCGGCGGACAGGGCGGCCAGATCCCGGCCTCCGGCGGAGCCGTACACCACCCGCCCGGCCAGCCGCTCCAAGTCGGTGACCTCCCGCAGGGCCAGGGAGAGCTCTTCCCGGGTGATGGCGTCCTCCACTAGGTCGGCCACCGCCTGCTGCCGCCGGGCGATCCGGGCGGGGGAGAGGAGGGGCCGCTCCAGCCAGGCCCGCAGCAGCCGCCCGCCCATGGCGGTTTTCGTCCGGTCCAGCACCCACAGCAGAGAGCCCTTCTTGTCCTTGGAGCGCATGGTGGAGGTGAGCTCCAGCGTCTGCCGGGCGGTCAGGTCCAGCTCCAGGAACTGACTGGAGGTGTAGTAGGAGAAAGCGGCGATGTGGCTCAGATCGGTCTTCTGGGTCTCGTACAGATAGGACAGCAGCCCGCCGGCGGCCTGCACCGCCCGCTCCCCCTCGGGGGGGACGCTGTCCAGCCCGGCCTTGAACTGCCGCTGGGCCAGGGGACGGGCGAAGTCGGGGGCGAAGCGGCCCTCCACCCCCCGCTCGCAGGCGCAGTCCAGCCGCTGCTTCAGAAAGTCCACCAGGTCGCCGGCGTTCCAGGCCCCGTCGGACAGCACCGCCTCGGTGGGGTGGAAGCGGCCCAGCTCGTTTTTCAGATGGCCCAGCCCCTCGTCCCCGGCGGGCAGGGCGGTGGCGTGGACCTCGCCGGTGGAGATGTCGCACAGACACAGGCCGAAGCCGGTGCTGTCGGCGTAGAGGCTGGCCAGATAGTTGTTTTTCCCCTCCTCCAGCATGGAGGAGGCGATCACGGTGCCCGGCGTGACCACCCGGATGATCTCCCGGTCCACCAGCCCCTTGGCCAGCGCCGGGTCCTCGGTCTGCTCGCAGATGGCCACCTTGTACCCCTTGGCGATGAGCCGGGCGATGTAGCTGTCGCAGGAGTGGTAGGGCACCCCGCACATGGGCACCCGCTCCTCCGCGGGCTTGTTCCGGTCCCGGGTGGTGAGGGTCAGGTCCAGCTCCTTGGACACCAGCTTGGCGTCCTCGTTGAACATCTCATAGAAGTCGCCCAGGCGGAAGAACAGGATGGAGTCCGGGTTCTGGGCCTTGATGTCCAGATATTGCTGCATCAT
>CALWVX010000174.1 GCA_944385065.1 uncultured Oscillospiraceae bacterium
CCCTTCCGGTCCCAGCGCAGGAAGGCGATGGTGTCGGCCTGGTTGTCGTCGGCGCACAGCCACTGGAAGCCCTGCCAGGAGTCGTCCTGCTCCCAGAGGGGGGGCTGCTCCAGGTAGAAGCTGTTCATGGCCTTGAAGAACTCCTGGGTCTGCCGATGGGGGGCATACTGGAGCAGGTGCCAGTCCAGGGAGTATTCGTAGTGCCACTCGTTCCACTGGGCCAGCTCGGTGCCCATGAAGGTGAGCTTTTTCCCCGGGTGAGTCATCATGTAGGCGTAGAAGGCCCGGACGCCGGCGAACTTCTGCTCGTTTTCCCCGGGCATCTTGCCGAAGAAGGAGCCCTTCATGTGGACCACCTCGTCGTGGGAGAGGGGCAGGATGTAGTTTTCCGAGAAGGCGTACATCAGGGAGAAGGTGATGTCCCGGTGGTTGAACTGGCGGAAGTAGGGGTCCAGCTTGATGTAGTGGCAGATGTCGTTCATCCAGCCCATGTTCCACTTGAAGTTGAAGCCCAGGCCGCCTTCGTCCACCGGATAGGTCACCTTGGGCCAGGCGGTGGACTCCTCGGCCACCATGAGCACGTCGGGGTGGGCGGCGAAGATGGCGGTGTTCAGCTTCTGGAAAAACTCGATGGCCTCCAGATTCTCCTTGCCGCCGTTCACGTTGGGCATCCACTCCCCGTCCTGCCGGCCGTAGTCCAGGTAGAGCATGGAGGACACTGCGTCCACCCGCAGGCCGTCCATGTGGTACTCCTCCAGCCAGAACATGGCCGAGGAGAACAGGAAGGAGCGCACCTCCTTGCGGCCGAAGTCGAAGACCTGGGTGCCCCAGTCGGGGTGCTCCCCCTTCCGGGGGTCGGCATATTCATAGGTGGGGGTGCCGTCAAAGTGGTAAAGCCCAAAGGCGTCCCGGGGGAAGTGGGCGGGGACCCAGTCCATAATGACCCCGATGCCGGCCTGGTGGAGCTGGTCGATCAGGTACTTCAGATCGTCGGGGATGCCGAAGCGGCTGGTGGCGGCGAAGTAGCCGGTGCACTGGTAGCCCCAGGAGGCGTCCAGGGGGTGCTCGGTGACCGGAAGGAGCTCCACGTGGGTGTATCCCATTTCCTTGACATAGGGGACCAGATAGGAGGTGATGTCCCGGTAGCTGAGGAATTCTCCCTCGCCGGTGCGCCGCCAGGAGCCCAGGTGGCACTCGTAGATATTCATGGGGCGGCGATAGGGCGGGTTTTTGGACCGATAGTCCAGCCAGTCCTGATCCCCCCACTGGTAGCCGGTGTTCAGGTCGTAGATCTTGGTGGAGACATCAGGCCGGGTGGCACAGTGGAAGCCGTAGGGGTCGGCCTTGCCCACGAACGTGCCGTCCGGCTTGTGAATGGCGTATTGATAGGCATCATACCGCTTGAGCCCGGGGACAAAGACCTCCCAGATGCCGCCCTCCACCAGTTCCATGGGGGTGGCCTCCAGATCCCAGCCGTTGAAATCCCCGATGAGGGTAACTTTGGGGGCGTTGGGCGCCCAGACCCGGAACAGATACCCCTCGGTTCCGTCCTCCGCCTTGGCCGGGTGGGCGCCGAAGCACTTCCAGGCGTGGGTGGAGCGTCCCTCAGAGAAGGCCTCCAGCTCTAGAAACAGGTCGGAGGGGGAGAGGTTTTCCTGATATTTGGACATTTTCATCACCTCAAGCTATCTTTTGAATCGGTTTATCGGCGAAAACCAACAAGGAGATGCCGAAAGTAGTTTCAGATATTCGTATAAATTATACAACGGCAAGGGCCTATCGTCAAGTAAAATACAGGAAAACTGTGTACACGCCGCATCCCCCCGGACAGGGACCCTGTCCGGGGGGATCGCGGATCAGGCGGGGCGGCCCATGAGCAGGCCGCGCAGCATACGGGAGAAGATGCCCGGCACGCTCAGCCGGTCCACCGGCTGGGCGGCCAGAATGGGGACGGTGTCCCGGAGCTCGTCCCCCACATAGACCTCCATCTGCCCCAGAGTCTGGCCCTGGTCCACCGGGGCCTCCACATTTTCCGCCAGCGTCAGGCGGGTGGAAATCTGGGATTCCTCCCCCCGGCCTACCAGCAGGCGGCACTCCCGCTCCAGCTGGGGCTGAACCTGGGCCTGGCCCCCCAGCAGCACCTCCACCGGCGAGAGCGGCGCGTCCGGATAGACGGTGACCATGGAGTAGTGGGCGAAGCCGTAGTCCAGCAGGGCGCGGGCATCCTCAAACCGCTGGGCGGTGGTGGGCGCCCGCATGACCACGGCGATGAGCTCCATGCCGTCCCGCTCGGCAGTGGCCGACATGCAGTACAGGGCGGCGTCGGTGGAGCCGGTCTTCAGGCCGGTGGCCCCCGGGTAAAAGCGGATGAGCCGGTTGGTGTTGGTCAGGCCGAACGCCCCGTCCCGGATGGAGTCCATCCAGATGGTGGCGTAGTCCCGGATGGCGGGGTGGTTCAAAATCAGCTCCCGGGACATGAGGGCGATGTCATAGGCACTGGTCTCATGTCCCGGGGCGGGCAGGCCGGTGCAGTTGACAAAATTGGTGTCGGCCATGCCCAGTTCCCGGGCCCGCTGGTTCATCCGGGACACAAAGGCGCTTTCGCTGCCCGCCACCCGCTCGGCCAGGGCCACGGCGGCGTCGTTGCCCGAGACCACGGTGACGCATTTGAGCAGCTCGTCCACCGTCATCTGCTCGCCCTCCTCCAGGTAGACCTGAGAGCCCCCCATACCGGCGGCATAGGCGGAGACGGTGACGGGCTCCTCCAGGGTGAGCTGGCCGGCATCCAGGGCCTCCATGACCAGCAGCAGCGTCATGACCTTGGTGACGCTGGCGGGCTCCAGCTTCTGGTGGGCGTCCTTTTCGTAGAGAATGGAGCCGGTCTCCTTCTCCATCAGGATGGCGGAGGGGCAGGACAGCTCCAGCGGGACCTCCTCCTGGGCGGCGCGGGCCGCCGGCGCCGCCGCCGTCAGGACGAGGCCGGACAGCAGCAGGGATAGCAGTCGTTTCATCAAAATGGTTCCTCCTGGTCCATCAAGTTGCGTTGTGCGGATGAAACCATGATGTGGAGGACGGCGCGGTTCTATGCGCGGACGGCGGGGGGAAATTTTGCCGGAGCGCGTTTCTTAGTGTAATCGGACGGCGGCGCGAAATCAGGCGAACGGCGGCGGGCCGGGACGAGGACAGGGAAAAATTTTTTGCATTGAGGGACGCGACTGTACAACTTTTTCCCCGATTCCAGGTAGGGGCGAGGGGGGATACGGTGAGGAGAGGAGCAAAGCTCCCCGACCGGGAGCAGATTTTGAAGCGAATGTGGCGTCTGGCCAATGCGGGCGCGGGGGACGCGGTGAGGCTGGCCTGTTTTCCCCAGGAGGAGTGGGACAGACTGGAGAACCTGGACCTGGACGCGCTGACCGAGTTCAAGCGGGGGAGCAACGGGGTGATCGAGCTGAAGTTTGCCGACCGGGCCCGGCTGCTGGAGCGGCTGCT
>CALWVX010000175.1 GCA_944385065.1 uncultured Oscillospiraceae bacterium
GTGACGCCCTGGGCGGCCAGTCCGGCAATGACCATGGCGGCCCCCGCCCGCAGGTCGCAGGCGTGGACGGGCGCCCCCGTCAGGCTGCCCACTCCCTCGATTACGGCCACCTTGCCGTCCACCTGAATGCTGGCCCCCATGCGGCGGAACTCGTCCACATACCGATAGCGGTTGTCCCACACGCCCTCGATAAGGACGCTGGTCCCCCGGGCCAGACAGAGCACGGCGGCGATCTGAGGCTGCATGTCGGTGGGGAAGCCCGGATAGGGCATGGTCTTCACGTTCACCCGGTTCAAAGGGCCGTTCCGGCGGACCAGGACGGCGTCGTCCTGCTCCTCCACCTCCACCCCCATCTCCAGCAGCTTGGCGGTGATGCAGTCCAGGTGCTTGGGGATGACATTCTGAATCAGCACCTCGCCCCCGGCGGCGGCCACAGCCGCCATATAGGTGCCCGCTTCAATCTGGTCGGGAATGATGGAATAGGAACCGCCCCGCAGCTTCTCCACTCCGCGGATTTTAATCACATCGGTGCCCGCTCCCATAATATCGGCGCCCATGGAGTTGAGGAAGTTGGCCAGGTCCACAATGTGGGGCTCCTTGGCCGCGTTCTCAATCACCGTCATGCCGCTGGCCAGTACGGCGGCCAGCATGATATTCATGGTGGCCCCCACAGAGACCATGTCCAGATAGATCTGTCCCCCGGCCAGACGGCCGCCGTCGGGCACCTGGGCATAAATCAGGCCGTTGCGCACCTCCACCTCGGCGCCCATGGCCACAAATCCCTTGATATGCTGATCAATGGGCCGTCCGCCCAGATCACAGCCGCCGGGCAACGGCACCTCCGCCCAGCCGAACCGCCCCAGCAGGGCCCCCACCAGATAATAGCTGGCTCGGATTTTCCGGGCCAGCTCATAAGGGACCTGGCGGTTGCGCACCCGGGAGCAGTCCACATCCACCGTGGTCCGGTCCACGGTGCGCACGTCCGCCCCCAGCTCCTGAAGGATCTGGAGGATCAAGGTCACATCGCTGATCTGCGGTATATTTTCAATCCGGCAGGTGCCGTCCACCAGCAGGGCGGCGGGGATGATGGCCACCGCCGCGTTCTTCGCGCCGCTGATCTGGATGGTACCATGCAGGGGTTTTCCCCCGTGGATCTGATACTTGGTCAAGTCGTGCACCCTCTCTGCATTTACATGCCTGGGATTTTCAATCGTCCAATACGGTCTGTCCCGTATGTAAAATCATGGAATAGACTGCCATTTTCGGCAGACAGGCCCAATAAGGCGCATATATTATAGCACTATTATGTCCACCTGGCAACCAATTTTACATGGGGGCGGACAAATTGTCATTTGAGACAGCGCACAGGAAAAATTTTTCCGCTTTCCTGTCCGGAATATGCACATCACTTCTCCTGTTTGGGAACGTACCGCTCCCGGGCCCGGGGCAGCAGATCCTGGAACGAAGCCTGCTCCTGCCGCTCCAGCAGGTCTCCGATCAGCTGGTTGGAGACCAGAAATCCCCTGGGCGTCAGCCGCCAGCGGCCCTCGCTCGTTCGCTCCGCCCAGCCCTGGGCGGCAAATTCCCGCAGTCTGGCCTCCAGGGGGGCAAAATCCATGAAATAGGTCCCCCGATACTCCCACTCCTCGATCCCTTCCGCCGTGCGCAGCCGGAGCATCAGATACTCGCCCCCCCGCTCCCGCTGGGGAATCAGATCGGAGCTGTCAATGATATTTCCTCCGGACCGCACCCCCTGGATATAGGCGTCCAGGTCCCGGACAAAGGAGTAGCGCCGCCCGCCGAAGTCGGAGTGGGCCCCGGGGCCGAAGCCCAGATAGGGTCTGGTGAGCCAATAACGCAGATTGTGCCGGGACTGGAACCCCGGCCGGGCAAAATTGGAAATTTCATACTGCCCGTACCCCGCCCGGGCCAGCCGGTCCACCGTCCACAGATACAGCTCGGCCTGAACGTCGTCGTCGGGCAGGCGCTCTCCCGCCTCCACCCTGGCGGCCAGAGGGGTTCCCTCCTCCACCTTGAGGCCATAGCAGGACAGGTGCTCCGGCTCCAGAGCCAGGGCCGCCTCCACCGTGGCGCGCCAGCTCTCCTCCGTCTGACCGGGCAGCCCGTAAATCAGGTCCAGCGACACATTGTCAAAGCCCGCCTTCCGGGCGTCCCGCACCGCCTGAACCGTCTGTTCCGGGGTGTGCGGCCGGTGCACCGCGGCCAGTTCCTCCAAACTGGCCGACTGCATGCCCAGGGACAGGCGGTTGAAGCCCGCCTTCCGCAGCGTCCGCAGGGACCTGAAGTCGGCGCTGTCCGGATTGGCCTCCACCGTGATCTCCGCCGTCTTCTCCACGGAAAACCGCTTCTTCACTTCGCCCAGCAGCGCTTTCAGCCGCTTCGCCCCATAGTAGCTGGGGGTTCCGCCTCCAAAATAGACGGTATCCGCCGCCACTTCTCCCGCCGTCTGGGCGGTCTCCTTCAAATGGGTCAGCAGCGCCTTCTGATACTCGTCCATCCGGCTCTCCCGCCCCGACAGAGAATAGAAGTCGCAGTAGTCGCACTTGCTGCGGCAGAACGGAATATGGAGGTAGAGGCCCACCTTCTCCCGCTCCCTCTTGTTTTTCGATCCGAATCCCATGGTCTCTCGCCCCTTCGCGGAAAGCTCTGTTTTTTTATTATTTTATTATAACAGATGTTCTCCCTTCTGCCCAGAGGAAACCGTTCTCTTTGCTCCGGTGGTGAAAAAAAGAATTGACAAACCGGCTCCCTTGCGGTATCATGAGGAACAGTTATTCAAAAACGCAATGATCGGGCTAGTAGGCTTGTCTGGATGCGCAGAGAGGGAGCGGATGGTGTAAGCTCTCGTGAAGGACCTCCCCCGAACCTCACCCGTGAGCAGTCTTTCTGAACGGGGCAAACGCCCTGAGTAGGTTGGAACGGTCTCCCTCCGTTACCGGGGCAATGAGCGCGCGGCTGGTCTGGCCGCGAAGTTAGGTGGTACCACGGAGCGCACGGCTTCGTCCTATCAAGACAGATAGGGCGGGCCGTTTTTTGTTGTTTGCCCGCCAGACACGATCCACGGAGGTGTTAGCTGTGACTGGAGCACAGGCGCTGATTGAATGTTTCAAACGGGAACAGGTGGAGCACATTTTCGGATATGCCGGAGCCACAATCTGCCCGGCGGCGGACGCCCTGCGCGCCGCCCCGGAGATCGGCTACACTCTGGTGCGGACCGAGCAGAACGCCGGCCACATGGCCTCCGGCTACGCCCGGATCAGCGGCAAGGTGGGAGTCTGCATGGTGACCAGCGGCCCGGGGGCCACCAACCTCATCACCGGCATCGCCACCGCCTATATGGACTCCATCCCCATGGTGGCCATCACCGGGCAGGTACCCAGCAATCTGCTGGGCCGGGACATCTTCCAGGAGGTGGACATCACCGGCGCCGTGGCCCCCTTCTCCAAGCACAGCTATCTGGT
>CALWVX010000176.1 GCA_944385065.1 uncultured Oscillospiraceae bacterium
ACCCAGGGCAATCTGGCCGGGATTCTGATCCGCTTCAGCATTCCTCTGGTGCTCAGCGGGATTTTACAGCAGATGTACGCCTGGGCGGACGCCTTCATTGTGGGCAATCTGGTGGGGGAGGACGCCCTGGCGGCGGTGGGGGCCACCGTGTCCCTTTATAACCTGTTCGTCCTGATCATCACCGGGCTGACCCTGGGCGTGTCCATTCTGGCAGCCCGCCTGTACGGCAAGGGGGAGCGGGAGAGGCTGCGGCCCATCCTGTCCACCTTTGCGGTGGTGCTGGGGGGTGTGTTTCTGGCGGTGGGCGTGCTGGGCAGTCTGGCCGCCGGTCCGGTGCTCCGGATCATGAGCACCACCGGGAACATCATTGACATGTCCCGCCACTACCTGGAGATTGTGCTGCTGGGGCTGCCCATTGTGGCGGTTTATAATGTATACTCCGCCGTCCTCCGGGGGATGGGGGAGAGCCGCGCCCCCCTGTACGCGGTGCTGGTGGCCTCGCTGGTGAATGTGGGGGCGGACCTGCTGCTGGTGGGCCCGGCCGGGCTGGGCGTGCGGGGGGCCGCGCTGGCCACCGTGGCCTCTCAGATCATGATGACCCTGTTCCTGGTGGGCTATACGGTCCGCCGGGTCCCCATGCTCCGGTTCCGCCCGTCACGGGCCAGTGTGGACCGGACCTCCCTCCGGGAGGGAATGGCCCTGGGGCTGCCGGTGGCCATTCAGTCCAGCATCAACTCTCTGGGCAGCGTGGTGCTGCAGAACTTCATGAACAGCTTTGACTCCTCCCGGCTGGTGGCCGCCATCACCACCGCCTATCGGGTGGACACGGTGATCCTGCTGCCGGTGACCAACCTGAGCTCCGGCATCTCCACCGTGGCGGCCCAGAACGTGGGGGCCGGGAAGCCCGCCCGGGCCCGGCAGGCCCTGGGGGTGGGCGCGGCGATCATGCTGGCCATGTGCATCGGGCTGGCCGTCCTGGTGGCGGTGGCGGGGGAGCCGCTGATTGCTTTATTTGGCCTGACCCCGGAGACGGCGGCCATGGGCGGGACCTTCTTTCGGACGCTGGCTCTGTTTTACCCGGTCTTCGGTCTGGCCATGGCCCTGCGGGGTTATCTGGAGGGGCTGGGAGACGTGCTGTGCTCCAGCGCCATCGGCATCTCCGCCCTGGTGCTGCGCATCCTGCTGTCCTACGGCCTGGCCGACGCGGTGGGCAGCGCCATCATTGCCTACGCCGAGATGGCCAGCTGGGCGGCCATGCTGCTGCTCTATGTGCTGCGCTTCCTGATGCGGCTCCGGAATGAGCGGGCCGGGCGGCAGTAAGGTGCGCCGCCCCGTTTCAGCTGTATCATTACATAAACCGCCTCCCTTTTGGCACACTAAGGTGGAAAGGGAGGCGGTATTTTGCGGGAGAAGCTCAACTGGCGGGCTCTGGCGGCCGGTGCGGCGGCGGGGGTGACCAACGGACTGTTCGGCGGGGGCGGGGGTTCGGTGCTGGTCCCTCTGCTCACCCGTCTGTGCGGTCTGGACCAGCGGCGCGCTTTTGCCACCTCGGTGGCGGTGATTCTGCCCCTGTGTGCCCTGTCGGCGGCCCTGTATTGGTGGAAGGGCGGGCTGGACCTGGGGGCGGCCCTGCCCTATCTGCTGGGAGGCGCCCTGGGGGGATGGGCCGGGGGAAAGTGGTTTAAGGGAATGAAGCTCCCCTGGCTGAAGCGGGCCTTCGGCCTGCTGCTGATTTACGGCGGGATCAGGAGTATGCTATGATCCAGTGGCTCCTGTCCGCCCTGGTGGGGGCGGCCACCGGGGTGCTGTCCGGCTTCGGCGTGGGGGGCGGGACCCTTCTGCTGGTCTATATGACCGCCTTTGCCGGATTAGATCAGCACCTGGCCCAGGGCATCAACCTGGTCTATTTTCTGCCCGCCGGCCTGCTGGCCCTGCCGTCCCATGTGCGCAACGGCTATCTGGAAAAGCCGATCCTTCTGCCTGCCATCGGAGCGGGACTGGTCTGCGCCGCCCTGGGAGCCTGGGCGGCCTTCGGGATGGAAGTGGCGCTGCTGCGCCGCCTCTTCGGGGCCTTTCTGGTGGCGGTGGGCCTGTGGGAGCTGCTGGGAAACGGGAAGGGTCAGGTCAGACGGACGGGCCCTCCCAGAGGGCATGCTCCAGATCCACCGTCCCGTCGGGGCGGAAGCGCACCCCCTCCATCTCCAGAAGCATCCGGTGGGTCGCCCGTCCCTCGGGAGAAAAGGCGTCGGACAGACCGCCCAGACGGTTGACCACCCGATGGCAGGGCACATCGGCCGGGGCGGCGTGCATGGCATAGCCCGCCGCCCGGGCCAGCCGGGGGTTGCCCGCCCAGCGGGCCAGCTGTCCGTAAGTGGCCACCCTGCCCGGCGGGATCTGCCGGACGAGGGCCCAGATCTGTGCAAAGGTTTGACCCATGGCGGAACACTCCTCTTTTTTCAATACAATATAAGTAGGAAAAAACGCGCGGCGGGGCGCGGGAGCACTCTCCCGCGCCCCGCAGTACACGGGCAGTTATCGAATTTTCTCCAGATCGTAGGGGGTGGTCTGGTATACATAGTAGTTGAGCCAGTTGGTGTAGAACAGCTGGCCGGCGGAGCGCCAGCGGACCACCGGGGGGCGGCTGGGGTCGTCGTCCGGGAAATAGTTGGACGGGATGTTGATGTCGATCCCCTTGTTCACGTCCCGGAAGTATTCGCTGGCCAGCGTCTCCGGATCGTATTCCGGGTGGCCGGTGATGAAGAAGCGGCGGTTGTCCCGGCTCTTGACCGCGAACACGCCCGCCTCCTCCGAGACGGCCAGCAGCTGCAGCTCGGGCTCCTTCTCGATGTCCTCCAGCCGGTTTTCCGTATAGCGGGAGTGGGGGACATAGAAAACATCGTCGAAGCCCCGGAACAGGGGGGACTGGGTGCGCACCACCTTGTGGGGGAAGACGCCGAACAGCTTTTTGCCCAGGTCGTACTTGGGAATATGATAGTGGTAGTACAGACCCGCCTGGGCGCCCCAGCAGATGTGCAGGGTGGAGTGAACATGGGTGCGGGTCCACTCCATAATCTGACACAGCTCGGGCCAGTAGTCCACGTCGGTGAAGTCCAGGTTCTCCACCGGGGCGCCGGTGATGATCATGCCGTCGTATTTCCGGTCCTTGATCTGTTCAAAAGAGGTATAGAACGCGGACAGGTGCTCGGCATCGGTGTTCTGGGAGACGTGGCTGAGAGTGTGGAGCAGCTCCACCTGAACCTGAAGCGGGGAGTTGGACAGTTTGCGCAGCAGCTGGGTCTCGGTGATAATCTTGGTGGGCATCAGGTTCAGAATCAGCAGCTTCAGCGGGCGCATGTCCTGGTGAATGGCCCGGTATTCCGTCATGACAAAGATATTCTCCCCCTCCAGGGTGGCCCGGGCGGGGAGGGAGTCTGGGATTTTAATGGGCATAGAGATCCCTCCTGTGGATAAATTGGGAAT
>CALWVX010000177.1 GCA_944385065.1 uncultured Oscillospiraceae bacterium
TGGTCGTCGCCGCCGAACTGCATGTTGCAGCCGTAGTGCTGGAACAGGTAGTAGAAGTCGTAGGACTGCATGATCATGTAGTTGAATTCCAGGAAGCTCAGGCCCTTCTCCATGCGCTGCTCGTAGCACTTGGCCCGGAGCATGTTGTTTACCGAGAAGCAGGCGCCCACATCCCGCAGCAGGTCGATGTAGTTGAGCTTCAGCAGCCAGTCGGCGTTGTTCACCATCCGGGCCTTGTCGGGACCGAACTCAATAAACCGCTCCATCTGCTTTTTGAAGCAGTCGCAGTTGTGCTGGATGGTCTCAGGGGTCATCATGTTCCGCATATCGGTGCGGCCGGAGGGGTCGCCGATATAGCCGGTGCCGCCGCCGATGAGGGCGATGGGCCGGTTTCCTGCCATCTGGAGGCGCTTCATCAGGCACAGCGCCATGAAATGGCCCACATGGAGGGAGTCGGCGGTGGGGTCAAAGCCGATATAGAATACCGCTTTCCCCTCGTTGACCATTTTGGAGATCTCCTCCTCATTGGTCACCTGGGCAATCAATCCGCGGGCTTTCAGTTCTTCATAACAGGTCATCGATCTTACTCCTTCATTTCAGTTTTATGATCAAAAGCTTGATACCAAACAGGAAAGACAGCAGTCCCACCAGGGAAAACCCACCCCAGAGCAAGTCCCAGGCGGGATTAGATACATCGAACATCCACTCCAGCAGTCCAAGCCAGGGTGTCCAGCCGGACAGGATGGCCGCCAGGTCAAAGAGCACATAGCCCCCGCCCAGCAGATAGATCCAGCGCCACCAGGGCCTTTGGAACCGGACGAAGACGAACAGACCGGCCCCGCACAGCAGGGCCAGCGCCCCCATCAGGCCAAAATAGAGGATCCCCTTTTCTTCCAGAACCCCCAGCCAAAACTCCGCATATGCCGTCCGGTCCGTCAGCGCCCAGATCCGGTGCAGATGAAACAAACCGAAGGCCAGGAAAAACACAGGCTCCGTCCAGGCGATCTTCCCGCTCATGTCCGGACATTCTCCTCCCGGCTCTGTCTGGCCTGGATCACATTATAGGCCACCACGCCCACCACCACGATGGCGGCCCCTACCAGCGCAAAGCGCCCCATCGTCTCGCCGTAAAAGACGGCCACCAGAATGGGGTTGAGCACCGGCTCGATGCCGGAGACCAGACTGGCCGTCACAGGCGGGGTGGTTTTCAGCCCGATCATCAGCAGGATATAAGCCATGGCCACCTGAAACACGCCCAGCACCACGATGCTGATGAGAGCAGTAGCGGGGAACTGGGTCTCCTGAAACAGAAACGGCATCCCGGTCACGGCGGAGAGCACGTCCCCCCAAAAGACGGAGGAAATCCCGTCCCCCTCCGGCATATCGTTCATCAGGAACACCACCGCATAGGTCACACCGGAAATCAGAGCCAGCAGGTTTCCCAAACCGCCCCCCATTTCCAGGCTGTCCACAAAGAAGAACAGTACGCCTCCAAACACGACCGCACAAGCGATCACGTCCAACTTTTTCGGACGCCTTCTCCAAAAAATCAGAGAGAACAAAATAACAAAGATGGGCGCGGTAAACTGAAGTACAATGGCATTGGCCGCTGTGGTCATCTTGTTCGCCAGACAGAACAGGGTGTTGGTCAGAAAAATGGCAAATGTCCCCAGCAAGACCCATCGGTTCATCCGAAGCGGGTGACGGATGATGATCAAATAGGCGCCGATCACCACCAGCGCAATGGCGGTGCGCCCTCCGTTGATGGACAGGCCGTTCCAGGGAATCACCTTCATGCAAAGCCCGCCGATGCTGTACAGCACCGCGGCCGCAAAGACGCACAGCACTCCTCTTGTCCGATTCTGAGTCATAGTTTCCCCCTCCAGGAATCAGAAAAAACGCCCTCTGTCCGGCATTCCGGACAGAGGGCGTCATATGACGCGGTACCACCTCTGGTTTGCCCACCCCTCACGGGGTCAAAGGCCTCGCGGAGTCGTCTCGTCAACTCCCACGCAGTAACGGGCGAACCCGGCCTGTCCCCTACTGCGCCGGACTTCCTTCCGGCGGTTCAGGCGGCTGCTCCAAGGGGTAATTTCACAGACGCGCCCTCTCCCCCTTCCACCGTCACGGGGTCTCTCTGAACAGGGACATGCTCTGCTACTGGTCCTTTTCTTCGCAGTAAGGGAACTGTAACACAGTTTTGGGGGATTGTCAAGGGGGCGATTCCCCTTTTTGACTTATGTTTTTAAGCGCGGGGCACAGCACTCTGAGTGTGATGTGATTCCGCCATCAGGGAAAGGTTTGCTGTTTTTCTGGACCCTGATCCCAGGCGGCGGGTCTCTTTGCCCACGAACATACCACACACCCGATCGTTGGAAAACCATAACACAGTTTTAGGGGGGCACCCTGAATTCCGATCAGCTTTTCTAGGAAACTGCATCAGCAAATTACTTGTACAGCAGTCATTTCTGCTGTACAATCAGGTCAGCCAATTCAGGAGGATACCATGTCATGGAATTTCAAATTCACCCTTTCGCATCATTCAAGTCTTATTTTTCTGCCGACATTATGGCCATATACCAGAGAAAATGGATTCTCTGCATGCACAAGAAGCGAACCACTTGGGAGCACCCCAGCGGCTGGATTGAAGCAGGGGAAACTCCTTTGGAGGCCGCTAAACGGGAACTGTTTGAGGAAACCGGGGCATTGGATTTCCACTTAGAACCGCTTTGTGACTATTCTATCGACGGAGTGCTCAACGGATCTTACTACCAAGGAAACGGACAAGTCTATTTTTCCGTTGTCCACAAGCTGGGCCCGATCCCCTCCGGCAGCGAAATGGCAAAAATCGGGCTTTTTGAAACCCTTCCGGAGCATTTGACTTATCCCATTCTGCAGGATTATTTTGACCTCATTGTACAAAAGTGCAGGGATTTGCAAGTCAAATAAAGCGCGGAACTCAAAGCGGCCGCCTCATCGAGGCGGCCGCAGTTCTGTTTCTACCTTTTAAATTTCAAAAACGCGTCAGCTCCTCCTCCACATCGGCAAAGAAGCGGCACAGATGGAAACCGTCCGCCGCCGCGTGGTGGATATTCAGAGACAGGGGCAGGGTCATTCTCCCCCGCCCGTTGTCCTCATACCGGCCCCAGGTAATCACCGGAGCCAGATAAGTCCCCTCGTCAAAAATGTGCATGTCAAAGGACTTGTAATGGACCCAGGGCAGGCAGGACAGGTCAAAGGTGTTGGGCGGAAGCTCCCGCTGGTCAAAACCGCGGCAGCCGGCAAAGCGGACCTGATCCGCCTGAAAACGCTCATAAAAGGCAGAGAAGTCCGGGTCGTACTCGGTGACCAGCTTGGCAAACCGGCCGTCCTCCCGGTGAAATTGGGCGTAGTACGGGGAGACCACATCCCAAATGCCGGGATTTCCCGCTGAATCCCAGCCCA
>CALWVX010000178.1 GCA_944385065.1 uncultured Oscillospiraceae bacterium
AGCAGCTGCCGGTCCACGTCGGCCTCCAGGGGCTGGACCACCAGGTCCTCGTCGGTGCCCAGCACGTCGGACAGGAGCAGCTCGTTCCCGTCCCAGTCGGTGTTCAGGGGTTCGTCAAAGGAGAGCTCCGTCTTCTGATTGGCTGTCTTGCGCAGGTACATGAGAATCTCATTTTCAATGCACCGGCTGGCGTAGGTGGCCAGTTTGATGGCCTTGGCGGGCTGATAGGTGCCCACCGCCTTGATCAGGCCGATGGTGCCGATGGAGATCAGGTCCTCGATGTGGACCCCTGTGTTTTCAAACCGCCGGGCGATGTAGGCCACCAGACGGAGGTTGTGCTCAATCAGCAGGTCCCGGGCCCGGGAATCCCCCGCCTCCAGCCGCTCGATGAGCCGGGCTTCCTCCTCCCGCTTCAGGGGGGGCGGCAGGGTGTCGCTCCCCCCGATATACATGATCTTTCCGGGCTGAATCAGCTCCAGCCGGGCCAGCAGACGGCCCATCCTCTCCTTTAAAGTTATGTAAACTGTTCTCAGCCTCTTCATTCCAGTTCCTCCATTGGTCCAATCAAAGCCCGATATCCCCCTCCGTCCGAGACGGGGGTGGGCGACAGAGCGGCCAGCACAGGCCCGCAGTCCCTTCCGTTCAGTTCCAGGCTGTCCGTCCACACCGCCAGCAGCAGCCCCCGCTCCACGCCCACCGCCCGATAGGGCAGCAGCCGCAGCCGCCTGCGCCACTCCCCCGTCCCAAGCCGCTCCAGCGCCCCCGCCGGGTCGTCCAGATCGGTCCGGCCGGGCCGGTGGTCCAGGGGAAACAGACCGGCGGCCGCCTCCCCCTCCACCACCATGGCCGGACGGCCGGACACCGGGTCGGTGAGGGTGTTGCCCGTATCCACCAGGGCGGTGAGGACCACCTCCCGCCCCTCCAGGGTCAGGCGGGCCCGGGCCAGCTCCCCGCCGGCGGCGGTATGCCGCCCGATGCGCCGAAACACCAGGGTGAGAATCAGATAGCACCCCGCCGCCGACAGCAGCACCATTTTCAGGTCCAGCGCGGAGTAGAACACCCCGTTGCCCAGGGACAGTCCCCGGCCTCCCATCAGCCCGATGGCCACCACCCCGCCCCCAAAGGCGCAGGTGAGGGCCACGAACAGCAGACCCTGCCGCAGCAGCCGCCGGCTTCCGCCGTAGGACACCACCATCATCAGAAGGGCCGCCGCCGCCCGGCACAGGGGGTGGGCCAGAAAGCCCAGGCCGGGCAGAAACAGCGCCACCGCGTACAGCCCGCCCAGAACCGCCCCCAGGGCAAAGCGCAGCCGCCGCAGGGGCTCCCCCGCCAGCCGGGCGGCGGCCAGCAGCAGCAGGTAGTCCACCAGGGCGTTGAGCAGGAACAGCGTATCCACATAAATGACGGTCACCGCCGCACCCCCTTCCCCTTGCCTTGTCCTCCCCATTATAGGCGGGCCGGTGAAAAAATCCGGTCACATTTTTGCCGGGGAAAGGGGGCGGATTCCGCCGCTCCCCTCTTGACGAAATTAAGTTATCGAATTATAATATCGTTAGACGATATTATCAGGTGATAAAAGGAGGCGATCGGATGGGACGGGACAAGGGACCGCTGACCGAGCCCATGTACTATGTGCTCATGTCCTTTCTGCGGCAGGACATGTGCGGCACGGAGATCACCGAATTTGTGGAGCGCAAGACCCGGGGCCGGGTGAATCTGGGGCCGGGCACCCTCTATACCCTGCTGGCCCGGTTCCAGGAGGAGAAACTGATCGTGGAGACCCAGGTGGACGGCCGAAAGCGCACCTACCGCATCACGCCAAAGGGCCGGGCCGTTTTTCAGGAGGAGCTGGACCGGCTGCGCGCCTGCGCCGCCGACGGAGAGGAGGAATCTCGATGAAACACATCGCTGTCCGCGTGATTCCCTGCGGGAGCTTCGACATCCCCGGGCTGGAGAGCTGGCTGGCCCGGCTGGCCGGGAGGGGCCTGCGCTACGGCACCACCCTCGGCCCCCTCGCCTGCTTTGAACGGGCGGAGCCCGCCCGGGTCCAGGTCCACCTGGAGCCCATCCAGGGCCCGGCGGCGGAGGACCCGGAGCTGAACGCCCTCTATGAGGCGGCGGGGTGGCAATACTGGGGGCAGCTGAGCAACCAGTTCTTTGTCTATGCCTCGGCCGACCTGAGCGCCCGGGCCCACACCGACCCGGAGACGCTGGACTACGCCCTCAGGCGCTTTTTCCGGCAGAAGCTGGCGGGCGGTCTGCTGCTGGTCTTTCTGAATTTTCTGCTGCTGGGTCTGTATCAAAACGGGGCCTTCTGGAACCTCGACTGGACGGATTTGCGGTATTTCCCGGTGGAAACCCTGTCCGACGGGGTGACCATTCCCTTCTTCCTGTGTCTGCTCGGCCTCCTTCTGCTGGACCTGTCCTACCTGCTGGGGCTGGTCCACCTGGCTTGCTACCGCCGAGCGGTGGACCGGGGCGGAAAGCCCCGGGGCCGGCGGGGGCTGGGTTGGCTGGCGGCGGCGGGAACTCTGGTACTTCTCCCGGTGGTGATCAACTGTATCCAGCTCTTCGCCGGGCTGGACTACCGCTCCTACGATCTGGAGGGCTCCGGCTTTGTCACTCTGTCGGAGCTCGAAGGGGAGGACTTCCGGCTCTCCGGGGACCTGATGTACAACATGGACTACATCTCCCACGGGGGCACCCTGCTGGACCCGGAGAGCTGGTATTTTCAGCAGTACGCCTCATTCCGCCAGGATCAGAGCCCCAGCGATGTTCCCCATCTGGAAATCCGCGCCGTCCGCTATCCCCTGGAGATCCTGGCGGAGCTGCGGGCGGAGGAGCTGTCCCGCATTCGCTTCAATGGATCCGACGGTTATCATGACCTGGGACCGGCGGAGGGGGCGGATCAGGTCCTCTACGCCCCCAGGACAGAGCGGTCAGTCACTGATCTAAATGGGGAAGTCCATACCTACCTATCCGGCGGGATGCTGATCCTGCGCCGAGGAAACACCGTCCTCTATGCCGACTACTACGGGGATCAGGACCTGCCGGACCACCTGGACGCCTTTGTCCGCACCCTGAACAGCCTGTAAGGAGGGATCGACATGAAACGGGTTTACAAGCTGACCCCGGTGAACCAGTACGACATCGCCGGGATGGAGAGCTGGCTGTCGGACATGGCCGCCCGGGGGCTGCATCTGATCAAGTTCCGCCCCCTGTTCTGCACCTTTGAGAGGGGTGCGCCCGGAGAGGTCCGCTATCGGGTGGAGCCCCACCGGCGCGTCATGGACGACGACCTGCCCCGGCAGATGCTGGAGCTGTACGAGGACTTCGGCTGGGAGTATGCGGACGAGGTGAACCGCTCCCTGCTGATCTTCCGCACCGCCGACCCCTCCGCTCCGGAGCCCCACACCGATCCCGAGCTCCAGGCCCGGG
>CALWVX010000179.1 GCA_944385065.1 uncultured Oscillospiraceae bacterium
TCTGGAAGCCGTACCGGCCGTAGTAGTCCGGGTCGCCCACCAGAAACAGGGCGTTGTACCCCAGCTCCGCCGCCCGGTGCCCCCCCGCTTGGAGAAGCTGTCCGCCCAGGCCCCGGCTCCGGTCCTCCAGACGGACGCACAGAGGAGCCACCATCAGCCCCCGCAGGCCCTCGGGCGCGCCGGGGGCCGGCAAAAGGGTGAGGAGAATGTGGCCGATGAGCTGTCCGTCCTCCTCGGCCACCAGCTCCAGCTCCGGGCGGTAGGTGTCCCGCCGTCGCAGCTCCAGCACAAAGTCCTGCTCGGTCCCGTCGCTGACTTTCGCCGTGGCAAAGGCCGTCTGGACCAGGGAATAGATCTCGGAATAATCGCCCACTTGGGCCGGTCGGATGGTCATGGTCTCTCTCCTGCCTTTCGGTTATTCTGCGGCCGCGGTCACGTCCGCCGCGGTCCCCCGCACCAGCTTCATTAGGTCCGCGGGGGAGAGCTCCACCTGGAAGCCGATCTTTCCGGCGGAGACAAAGATGGTCTCCTGGTCCAGGACGCTGTGGTGAAACACGGTGGGGAACTGCTTCTTCATCCCGATGGGGGAACAGCCCCCGTGGACATAGCCGGTGAGGGGAAGCAGCTCTTTCTGGTGGACCATGGCGATGGACTTCTCCCCCACCGCCTTGGCCGCTTTCTTTAAATCCAGGCTGTCCTCCACCGGGATGTCAAACACATAAACGGCATTGGAGGCCCCCCGGGCCACCAGGGTCTTGAATACCGCCTCCGGGTCCTGCCCCAGCTGCCGGGCCACGGTCGCCCCGTCCACCGCGCCGTTCTCGTGGTCGTAGGTGTGGGGCGTATAGGGAATCCCCCGCTGCTCCAGAATCCGCATCACATTGGTTTTTTCTTCCTTCTTTGCCATAGTTTAACCCTCGGTTTTTGTGTAGTAACAGTCCCCCCGCCATTTGGCGGGGTTGGTGTCAATGTAGTTCCAGATGCGGAGATAGTCAGCATCATTGCGGATGATGTGGTCGTAGTAGCCACGCTGCCAGACGTTTTACCCAAATGCCTGCGTGACCGTTCGTTTCAAATAGCGGACCATCCATGGAATGGACTGCGTAGGGGCCGATGTCCCCATCGGCCCGTTTTCCGGGGTGGAGATTTGAAACAATATATGGACGTGGTTCGGCATCACAATATATTTTTTCGCGGATGGCATATGAGAAATTAATCGATCAACAATGGTCCCAAGCTCCGATAATTGGACATGTGGGCCGATGAGGACATCGGCCCCTACAACGCGGCCAAGCAGGTGCTGTTTCCCTCTGGTACAGATAGTAACAAAATAGCACCCCAGTTGGCCGTAATCATATCCCGCCAAACGGTTTGGCTTGCGTTTTGGATAGGATTCCAACATTTCCGATCCTCCTATGAATCATAAAAAACAGTTCCCAAAAACAAAACTGTCATGATCGTAAACAGGATTAGGCCAAGGACAGAGAGGAGGACCGCAAAATGCTTTCCTCGCTGTTGAGGAAACCGCTTGCACAGAAGAAGGGATACCACAGCGCACAGTGCCCACACTACAATCCCGGACAGAAAGCCGAAAAGCAGCTCTTCTACTAATTCCCCCTGGGCAGTTTGGAACAGGACATGTCCTGCCATCTGGAACGGCAGCTGAATGGGGCCAAGCGCGGCAAGGAGCAGAATCCAAGGTACCTGCCTTTTCATCCCTTTATTTCCCCCGCAGCTCGATGATCTGATCCCGCAGCGCCGCCGCCAGCTCGAACTCCAGCATCTTCGCCGCCGCCCCAGCCGGCTCGCGCCGTCCGGGGGCCCCTTCTATTTCAATCCTCGGCCGGGCAAAGCCCGACCTCCGGAAATTCTTGGCCTGCGGCCCGCGAATTTACGCGCCATTCGGCGCGCCCGCGCGGTGCGCGGGTGGAAAGAGGCGGCCCTTACTTCCCCCGCAGCTCGATGATCTGATCCCGCAGCGCCGCCGCCAGCTCGAACTCCAGCATCTTCGCCGCCGCCTTCATGGCCTTCTCCAGGCGGGCAATCTCGGCGGCCTTCTCCTGTTTGGTCATGGCCTTGACTCTGCCCTGGCGCTCGTCGGAGGCCCCGCCCTCCGCCGAAGCGGAGATCTCCAGCAGCTCCCGCACCGACTTGACCACCGTCTTGGGGGTGATGCCGTGGGCCTTGTTATAGGCGTCCTGCTTCTCCCGCCGGCGCTCGGTCTCGTCCATGGCCCGGCGCATGGAGGGGGTGACGGTATCGGCGTACATAATGACCATGCCGTCGGCATTTCGGGCCGCCCGGCCGATGGTCTGGATGAGGGAGGTCTCGCTGCGGAGGAAGCCCTCCTTGTCCGCGTCCAGAATGGCCACCAGGGAGACTTCCGGCAGGTCCAGGCCCTCCCGCAGCAGGTTGATGCCCACCAGCACATCAAAGGTGCCCAGGCGCAGGTCCCGGATAATCTCCATGCGCTCCATGGCGTCGATGTCGTGGTGCATGTACCGCACCTTGATGCCCGCCCCCTGGAGGTAGGCGGTCAGATCCTCGGCCATGCGCTTGGTGAGGGTGGTGACCAGCACCCGCTCGTTCCGGGCGGTGCGGGCGTTGATCTCCCCGATGAGGTCGTCGATCTGCCCCTCCACCGGCCGGACCTCCACCCTGGGGTCCAGCAGGCCGGTGGGCCGGATGACCTGCTCCACGATCTGCCCCGACCGCTCCCGCTCGTAGTCCCCGGGGGTGGCGGAGACATAGACCACCTGGTTCAGCCGCTGCTCGAACTCCTCGAACTTCAGGGGGCGGTTGTCATAGGCGCAGGGGAGCCGGAAGCCGTAGTCCACCAGGGCGGTCTTTCGGGCCCGGTCCCCGTTGTACATGGCCCGCACCTGGGGCAGGGTGACGTGGCTCTCGTCGATGAACAGGACGAAGTCCTTGGGGAAGTAGTCCAGCAGGGTGTGGGGGGGCGAGCCCACCGGCCGGCCCTCGATGACCCGGGAGTAGTTCTCGATGCCCGAGCAGTAGCCCAGCTCCTGCATCATCTCGATGTCGTACAGGGTGCGCTGCTTGATGCGCTGGGCCTCCACCAGCTTGTTCTCCCGCTCAAAGAAGGCCACCCGCTCCTCCAGCTCCTTGTAGATCTCCTGGATGGCGGCGTCCATCTTCTCCTTGGGGGTGACGTAGTGGGTGGCCGGCCAGACGGGGATGTTGTTCAGCCGGCGGATGGGGGCGCCGGTGACCACATTGATCTCGCTGAGGCGGTCGATCTCGTCCCCGAAGAACTCCACCCGGATGGCGGTGTCCTTCCAGTAGGCGGGCCACACCTCCACCGTGTCCCCCCGGACCCG
>CALWVX010000180.1 GCA_944385065.1 uncultured Oscillospiraceae bacterium
AACGCCTCCAACATGGTGATGGTCCACCTGGCCTCCGGCTACGGGGACATCCCGGTGGCGGCCTACGGCATTGTCAAACGCATTGACCAGTTCCCTCTGAACGTGTCCATGGGCCTGTGCCAGGGCTTCATGCCCCTGGTGGGCTACAACTACGCGGCCCGGAACTATGACCGGATGCGCGCGGTGTCCTACTTCTCCTGGAAAGCGGCATTGATCTTCTCCGCCTGCTGTGTGGCCTGCTTTGCGGCGTTTGCCCCCCAGATCCTCCATCTGTTCATCCCGGAGGCGGAGACCGGCGCCCTGGGGGCCTCTTTCCTGCGCATCGCCTGCCTGGCGGTGCCCCTGACGGCGGTGAACTTCCTCATCAGCTACACCCTCCAGGCCATGGGCAAGGGTGTCCAGTCCGCCATTCTCACCGCCTGCCGCCAGGGGCTGCTGAACATTCCCCTGCTCATCCTCATGGACCTGACGGTGGGCCTATATGGCATGATTTGGACCCAGCTGGTGGTGGAGGTCATCATGCTGCCGGTGTCTCTGGGGATGTACCGGACCACCTTCCGGCACCTGCCCCCGGCGGAGGACAAGTTTGAGAAAAACGAGCCTTAAACCAAAGGGTATATACAGGAAAACTTTTCGAGACTTCTCCTATAGGGGGCAATCAGGTTACAATACAGATTGTAAAGGGAGGCCCATGGGGCAAAATGGAAGGTCTGGGCGCCGGGGGCGCCGTCAGATCGGAAGTGCCGGAACATTGGAAAAGGAGCTGTTGCGCAATGAAGTATATGAAAGGTGTGGTCATCACCGGACAGAACGCCCTGGCCGTCAGCGACCGGTGCCCCCTGCCCGAGGAGCCCTGTTCCACCGGGGCGTTCATCAGGCCCCTGATCTGGTCCCCCTGCACCAGCGACGCCCACCTGTGCGCCACCGGGTGCGCCTCTCTGCCGTACCTGCTGGGCAAGGCAGTAGGGCATGAGATGTGCGGTGAGATCGTGGAGGTAGGGCCGGAGGTCCGTGACTTCCAGGTGGGGGACCGGGTCATCGTCTGCTCGGTGATGCCGGTTTGGCGGAGCATGGAGGCCCAGGACGGCCGGGCCAAGCAGCACCAGGACAATATGTACGCCGGTGTGGACTACCCGGACCGGGGCGGTTCCTTCGTGGAGACCTATTACATCCGGGACGCGGACATGAACCTGACCAAGATCCCGGAGGGAGTCACCCTGGAGCAGGCGGTAATGGTCCCGGATATGATGTGCACCGCCTTTGAGGGGGTCCAGGCCCTGGAGATGAAATTCGGCCAGTCGGTGGCCGTGCTTGGCATCGGTCCGGTGGGGCTGATGGCCGTCCGGGCGGCGGTCCTCCGGGGGGCGGGCAATGTGTTCGCCATCGGCTCCCGCCAGGTGTGCTTTGACGTGGCGAGAGAGTATGGGGCCACCCATCTGATCGACTACCACAATGAGGACTATATCGACCAGATTTTGCGGGAAAATGACGGCCCTGTGGACAATGTGGTGCTGTGCGGCGGCAGTGAGAAGGAGCTGAGCCTGTGCCTGAAGATGCTGAAAAATGGAGGCACTCTGGTGAATCTCAGCGCCTACTTCAACAATGCCGACATTCCGATTCAGCCCGCCGTCTGGGGCTTCGGCTACGGGGACAAGACTATCAAGGGGGTGGGCTGCGGCGGAGGCCGCCTGCTGATGTCCCGGATGGCAAAGCTCATCGCCGCGGGCCGGGTCCAGCCTGAAAAGCTCATCACCCACCGCTACCACGGCATGGAGCAGATTCCGGAGGCGATGAACCTGTTTCTGAATCACGACCGGAGCCTGATCAAGCCGGTCATCTACCGCAGCTGATTTCCCCTTCCGGGGGGAGGAAGCGTCCAATGGAAAGGAGATAGGAACATGCGCAAATTCAGACGTGGGGGGGCCGTGCTGACGGCCCTGGCCCTGTCGTTCAGCCTGAACCTGAACGCCCTGGCGGCGGTGGAGGACACCGGCTACGCCGACGTGGACGCCGGGAGCTGGTATGCCCAGGCGGTGGAGTATGTCCGGGATAACGGCCTGATGAGCGGCACCTCGGACACGGAGTTTTCCCCCGATGGGGTCATGAGCCGCGGGATGCTGGCCGCTGTGCTGTACCGGATGGCGGGGAGCCCGCCGGTGACGGAGCCCCCCTCCTTCCGGGATGTGCCCCTTCACGGCTGGTACAGTGAGGGCGTTGCCTGGGCGGCCCAGAGCGGTCTGGTCAGCGGCTATGGAGACGACCGGTTCGGGCCGGATGATCCGGTGACCCGGGAGCAGCTGGCCGCCATTTTGTGGCGCAGCGCCGGAAGCCCCGCCGCCGACGCCGGACAGGACTTTGCCGATGAGGCGGACCTCTCGCCCTACGCGGTACCGGCGGTGGACTGGGCCCGGAGCAGCGGCGTGCTCAGCGGCTGGGCGGACAACCGCTTTGATCCCCGGGCCGGCGTCACCCGGGCGGAGGCGGCCGTGATCCTGCGGGCCTTCCAGACCATGGACGGGGCCGGGACGCCGGAGGAACCCGGGGAGGAGCCCGATGTGCTGGTGGCCTATTTCTCCGCCACCGGCAACACGGAGTCCGTGGCCGGCTGCATCGCCGAGCTCACGGGGGGCGATCTGTTCGAGATCACACCGGCGCAGCCCTACACCGACGAGGACCTGGACTGGACCGACGAGGACAGCCGAGTGGTCTTTGAGTATGAGAACCCGGAGGAGCGGGACGTGGAGCTCGCCGCCTACACCCCGGACAACTGGGCGGACTATGACGTGGTGTACATCGGCTATCCCATCTGGTGGTATGACGCCGCCTGGCCGGTGGACGGCTTTGTGGAGGCCAACGACTTCACCGGCAAAACGGTGATCCCCTTCTGCACCTCCTCCAGCTCCGGCCTGGGGGAGAGCGGCGCGCGGCTGGCGGAGCTGGCCGGCACCGGCACCTGGCAGGCGGGACAGCGCTTCCGCTCCGGCGCCGACCGGGAGGACGTGCAGGCCTGGCTGGAGAGCCTGGACCTGAATGGAAGCAGGAAGTAGAATCCCTTTGAAATTGAAAAAGGAAGTCTGAATCATGGAAAACTTTGTCTATGAATATCCCACAAAAGTCTGTTTCGGAAAGGAGGCGGCCAAGGCCCATCTCCCCGGCATTCTGGCGGACTTCGGCCCCAGCGTGCTGCTGGCCTACGGGGGCGGCTCCATCCAGAAAAACGGCATCTATGAGGAGATCACCGGCATGTTGAGGGCCGCCGGCAAGACGGTCACCGAGTTTGCCGGCATCATGTCCAACCCCACCTGGGAAAAGGTGAAGGAGGGGGCAAATCTC
>CALWVX010000181.1 GCA_944385065.1 uncultured Oscillospiraceae bacterium
GGCGGTTCGCCGAAGCGGTCGATGAGCTCGTCGATCATCTCGTCGGCGTCCTGCTCGGTGCGGATGGCGGCGATGCGTCGGTACAGATCCATGCGCTGCTCCGGAGAGGACACATAGCGGTCGGGGATGGAGGCGGCCACCGACAGGGTGGCGGCGCACTCGGTACGCTTGGGCGCGGGCTGTCCCTGCTCCTGCAGGACGGCCTCCTCCAGCAGCTTCAGGTACATGTCATAGCCCACAGACACCATAAAGCCGCTCTGCTCCGCTCCCAGTACGTTGCCCGCCCCCCGGATTTCCAGATCCCGCATGGCGATTTTAAAGCCGGAGCCGAATTCGGCAAACTCCCGGATTGCCTCCAGCCGCTTGGTGGCCACCTCGGAGAGCACCTTGCCCCTGCGATAGGTGAGGTAGGCGAATGCCCGCCGGGTGGAGCGGCCCACCCGGCCCCGAATCTGGTGGAGCTGGGCCAGGCCCAGTTTGTCGGCGTCCTCAATGATAAGGGTGTTCACATTGGGCAGGTCAATGCCTGTTTCAATGATGGTGGTGCACACCAGCACCTGAAGCTGCCCGTCGGTCATCTGGTTCATGACCTCGTCGATGTCCTCCTGGGCCATGCGGCCGTGGGCCACCCCGATGGCCACGTCCTCGCCCAGAAGCATCTGAATGCGGGCGGCGCAGCGGTCAATGGTCTCCACCCGGTTGTGGAGATAGTAGACCTGACCGCCCCGCTCCAGCTCCCGACGCATGGCGTCGGCCAGAACCGACCAGTCGTGCTCCAGCACATAGGTCTGCACCGGCTGCCGGTCGGCGGGGGGCTCTTCCAGCGTGGACATGTCCCGGATGCCGCTCAGCGCCATGTTCAGGGTCCGGGGGATGGGGGTGGCCGACAGGGTGAGCACATCCACCTGCTGGAAGGTCTCCTTCAGCTTCTCCTTGTGGCCCACGCCGAAGCGCTGCTCCTCATCCACCACCAGCAGCCCCAGATCCTTAAACCGCACATCCCGGTTGAAGAGCCGGTGGGTGCCGATGAGGATGTCCACCTCGCCTGTCTCCACTTTCCGCAGGGTCTCTTTCATCTGGGCGGGCGTGCGGAAGCGGGATACCACGTCAATGGTGACCGGGTACTTGGCAAAGCGGCGCAGGGCGGTGAGATAGTGCTGACGGGCCAGTACGGTGGTGGGCACCAGGACGGCGGCCTGTTTGCCGTCCAGCACGCACTTCATCATGGCCCGGAAGGCCACTTCAGTCTTGCCGTAGCCCACGTCGCCGCACAGCAGACGGTCCATGGGGACGGGGCGCTCCATGTCGGTCTTGATCTCCTGAATGCACCGCAGCTGGTCGTCTGTCTCGGTGTACTCAAACTGTTCCTCGAACTCCCGCTGCCAGGGGGAGTCGGGGGAGAAGGCGTAGCCCGGCTGGCGCTGGCGCTGGGCGTAGAGCTGGATCAGCCCCTTTGCCAGGTCCTGCACCGCCTTTTTGGCCCGGGTCTTGGTCTTTTCCCACTCGCCGCCCCCCAGACGGTTGAGCTTGTGCCGCTCGTTGGCGTCCTCTCCGCCGCCGATATACTTGCTCACCAGGTCCAGCTGGGTGGCAGGGACATAGAGCACATCGGAGCCGGCGTAGGCGATTTTCACATAGTCCAGCTCCACGCCGTCCACCGGCATCTTCACCATGCCCACGAACCGGCCCACACCGTGGTGCTCATGGACCACCAGGTCGCCGGGGGACAGGTCGGCATAGGATTTGAGCCGCTGGCGGCTGTCGGAACGGGCCGAGGTCCGGCGGCGGCGGGGGGCCTTTCGGTCCCCCTCGGCCAGGACGGCCAGCTGGAGAGTGGGGTACTCCAGTCCGCTGGACAGTCCGCCGGTGGTGATCACAATCTGTCCGGGGCGGGGCAGCTCTTTCAGATGGAAGTCCACGGCGGCCTTCAGCTTCTGCTCCCGCAGGAGCGTCTGCAGGTCCAGGGCCCGCTGTTCTCCGGAGACCAGCACCAGACTGGCAAACTGGCTGTTCTGATAGTGGCTCAGATCCTGGACCGCCGTCTCCAGGCTGTTTCCAAAGGGAGACAGCTGCTTGGCGGTGATGGACAGCAGCGCCCTGGGGGGGACGGGGTAGCCCGAGGCGGTAAAGGAGTCCAGGTAGACCCAGGCCCAGTCCTCCAGCAGGGAGCACAGGTGGGAGTAGGGAAGGGCCAGCTTGACGCAGGAGGGGTCCAGCTCCCCCTGTTCCAGAAGAAGCTTGGCGTCCTCCTCCAGCTGCCACTGATAGGTCCGGGCCCGCTCGGCAATCCGGGTGCACTGGTCGAAAATGACGCAGGCGTCGGCGGGGAGATAGTGGGCGGCGGTGGTCTCCCGGGGGTAGATGAGGGGGAGGTATCGGTCCATGGCGGGGAAGGTCCGGCCCTGGGACAGGGCCTCGCCGTCCCGCTCCAGCGAGGCGGCCAGAGCCTGATTCCCATCCCGCAGGGCCCGGGCGGCCAGCTTGTTCAGGGAGGCGGCCAGTCCGGCCAGCCCCCCGGGAGCCAGCCAGGGCAGGACCTCGGCGGCGGGAAGGATGGTAATCTGGTCCAGATTTTCCGTGCGCCGCTGGGTGGTTGGGTCGAAGGCGCCCATGGCGTCCACCTCGTCCCCGAAAAACTCCGCCCGGGCAGGCCGCTCCATGCCCGGGGAGAACACGTCCAGAATCCCGCCCCGCAGGGCAAACTGGCCCACGCCCTCCACCTGCTGGCACCGGACATAACCGGCGGCGGTCAGGTCCTCGGCCAGCTGATTCAGATCGGCCTGATCCCCGGGCTTCAGAGTTCGGCAGCACTGGTCCAGCAGGGCGGGAGGGAGAGTGCGCTGGAGCAGCGCCTCCACCGTGGCCACCAGGAAGGGGAGCTCGCCCCGGGACAGCTGGTGCAGCAGCGTAAGCCGCCGGTGCTCCCACTGGCGGGAGACCGAGGCGGCGTTGTGAAGGGTGAAGGAGCGGGGGGTGAGGACCGGGACGGTCTCTCCGGAGAAGGCGGCCAGATCCCGGGCCAGGGTCTCCCCCTCGGCCTCGTCGGCGCATACCAGCACCACCGGACGACCCGTGGCCAGTCCGATGCCGGCGGCAAGATGGGCCCGGTGGATGGCGGCAGCGCCGGACAGGGCGACCGGACTGCGCCCCCCCTCCAGGCAGGACAGAAGGTCTTCAAATTCCGGCAGGCGCCGGATGGAAGCGGTGAGCAGTTTCATGGAACATACCTCGGATTTTGTCAAGCTGCCGCAACGCGGCAATGCCCCTGCCCCCGGGAGGGGGAGGGGT
>CALWVX010000182.1 GCA_944385065.1 uncultured Oscillospiraceae bacterium
CACATGACCTCAGAAAACCGGTCGGCCATCAGTTCATTGGTGTAGTTGGCCACGGGGGCGGACTCCTCCATCAGGTGCTGATAGACCTCCGGCGGGATGACCCAGAGCTGGGTGTCCTTCTCTGTCTCAATGGTGACCGCAAACTGGATGGACCGCATCATGCAGGAGGCGGAGAAGAGACACATGTCCCGGTCAAACAGGCGGTAGAGGGTGATCTCCCGCCCCTCGTCCGAGAGGATATAGGCCCGGAGCTGGCCCGTTTTCACCAGGAGGAGCCCGGTGCAGTCCATGTCCCCGTTGTGCAAAATCGTCCCCTTAGGCACGGTGCGGAACATCAGACTGGCCATCAACCGTTCCTGCTGATCCTGATCCAATTTGTCCCAGATGGGAAAATACTCCGGAAAAGTCATTCCACATCCCTCCTCGCTGTATGTTTAGTATAGGGAACCAGCCGGGCGCTGTCAACCACTCTGCCGCCCGGAGCGCTCCGGGCACTGCGTGACATCATCACAGAAGGGCCGCCCTCTTTGGGATATACTAAAACCAGATAAACGGAAAGGAGCTGACCCACATGGCAGCTATCGATATCAACAAGGAGCAATTTCAGCAGCTGATCCAGGGCGAGAAACCCGTCCTGGTGGACTTCTGGGCCCCCTGGTGCGGCTACTGCCGCAGGATCGGGCCCGCATACGAGAAAATCGCGGAGGAGTACGGCGACCGCCTTGAGGTGGTCAAGATCAACATTGACGAGGAGGGGCAGCTGGCTGAGGCGGCCCAGGTGGAGGTGATCCCCACCCTGATCCTGTACCGGGACGGGAAAGCGTTGGACTCCATCGTGAACCCCGGCTCCAAGGCGGCCATTGACCAGTTTATTCAGGCGGCTCTGTCCAAGTAAGGAGGCGTTACCCATGGGCGAACCCCATATTTTTGATATGATCGTGGTGGGCGGAGGGCCCGGCGGCTATACGGCGGCCCTCTACGCCGCCCGGGCCGGGCTGGACACCCTGGTGCTGGAGAAGCTCTCCGCCGGCGGGCAGATGGCCCTGACCGAGGAGGTCGACAACTACCCCGGCTTTGAGGAGGGGATCGACGGCTTCACCCTGGGTGAGAAGATGCAGCGGCAGGCGGAGCGCTTCGGCGCACGGACAGAGTACGCCCAGGTGGAACGCATGGACCTCGCCCCGTCCCCCAAGGTTCTGGAGACCAGCGAGGGGACATTTCTCGCCAAAACCGTGGTGCTGGCCACAGGGGCCAATCCCAGAGCGCTGGGTCTTCCAGACGAGGCCGCCCTCACCGGCCGGGGCGTGGCCTACTGCGCCGCCTGTGACGGCATGCGGTACAAAGGCAAGACGGTGGTCGTGGTGGGAGGAGGCAACTCCGCCGCTGCCGACGCTCTGATCCTGAGCCGCATTGCCCAAAAGGTCATCCTGGTCCACCGCCGGGACAGTCTGCGGGCCACCAAGGTTTACCACCGTCCGCTGATGGAGGCGGAAAACCTGGAGTTCCGCTGGAACAGCGTGGTCACCGAGCTGCTCCACGGCGACAAGCTCACCGGCGTGAAGCTAAAGGACGTGAACACCGAGGCGGAGACGGAGCTCCCCTGCGACGGCGTGTTCATCAGCGTGGGCCGGAAGCCCGCCACCGAGCTGGTACAGGGGCAGCTGGAGCTGGACCGGAGCGGCTATGTTGCGGCGGATGAGACTACAAGGACCAGCCTCCCCGGCATCTACGCCGTGGGCGACGTGCGGACGAAGCCTCTGCGCCAGGTGGTGACGGCGGTGGCCGACGGAGCCGCGGCGGTCCATATGGCGGAGGAGTATCTGGCAGGCGGCAGCTGATCCTGTTTTTCAAGATCGGGCTGTTTCGGAACATTGAACGTTATCAAAGCCGCCAAGGCGGCCTGAGGAAACAAAAAACCGTCCGGAGTTTCTGATCATTCAGAAACTCCGGACGGTTTTTCGTACCGATCAATTCCCGCTATCCCAGCTCCCCCGCCTGGACGCGGCGTTTCAGATCCAGCACCTTCTCTTCAATCGCCGACATCACGGCCAGGAAAGCCCCGTCGTCCCTGCCGGTGGGGTCGTCCAGCCCCCAGTCCTCCCGGTGGGAGCAGGGCAGTGCCGGACACTGGACATTGCAGCCCATGGTGACCACAATGTCCACGGGCGGCAGCGCCGAGAGCAGCTTGCTGTACTGCCCCTCCTCCATGTCGACGCCGTAGACCTGTTTCATCAGGCGCACCGCGTCCTGGTTGATCTGCGGTTTCGTCTCGGTCC
This sequence comes from uncultured Oscillospiraceae bacterium, assembly GCA_944385065.1. Classification (GTDB taxonomy): domain Bacteria; phylum Bacillota; class Clostridia; order Oscillospirales; family Oscillospiraceae; genus Lawsonibacter. The sequence continues at coordinate 2,277 of CALWVX010000182.1, forward strand.
CGGCGGAACAGCTCTCAAACACATCGCCCGCCAGCTGTCTCCCCAGGGCCTCCGCCATCTGGCTGCGGCAGGAGTTGTGGACACAGACAAAGGCCACCCTGGGTTTGGCCCGTCCGGCCGCCGAGAAGGGGCAGCGCCCGCCGATGCACTGATTGTTCTGCCCGCTGTAGGAGCAGATTGGGACCGTCCGCTCCATCTCCACTCCCAGATGCTCCCGGACAAAGTCCACCGCGGCCAGGACGGCCAGAAAGGAGTCCCGCTTACAGCACCGGGGACCGCCCACTCTGCCGATGTGGTCCAGGGCCCGGGCGGTCATCTGGTTGCTCAACCCCCAGGGCTCCACCGCCAGAGGGGTGGACTGGGTAACAATGGCCAGAAACTGCCCCGCGCTGATCCCCGCCCCGCAGGCCCCCCAGAAGCCGCAGGCCCCGCCGGGGATCTCCCTGCCCCGATGGTACATCTCCCCCAGGGCCTTCTCCAGCTCCAGGTTACCGCCGGCATTTTTGTATGCGGTAAGCAGGGCCGCCCCCACCATCACATGGTGCTCCGGCCCGTGCATGTGGCAGAAGGGCAGGTCCATCATCCGCCGGAGGACGGCAATCGGGTCGGCGGAGGTCTCCGCGAGACACAGGCCGAAGATGCTGTCCAGCCCCCGGGTGTGGCAGTCACTGCACACATAGTGGCCGTTGACGCACCGGGTCTTGCTGGCTTCCCGCCTATGACAGACGGCGCACTCCATCTCCTCGTCCCGGAGCAGATACGCCAGCGGCGCCTTGCAGATCAGGCATTCTTCCATTCTGTTCTCTCCTCCTGTCACAGGTGTTTGCTCCAATCCCGCAGGGATGACACCGATGAAAGCGCCGTTTGCTTCTCATCCCTCCAGTACCCGAAATGCGGCGGCCATCCGCTCCCATCCCGTCCCCAGCCCCTCAAAGCCCGCGCACCGGCTGGGGCGGGTGTTGACGGCGTGGTCCAGCAGCGGCTGAGCC
>CALWVX010000183.1 GCA_944385065.1 uncultured Oscillospiraceae bacterium
ACGGGCACCCGGGCGGTGGTGTTGGGGTCGATCTCCTCGGGGGTCTGGCCCCACTGCTTCATGGTGTAGTGGACGAATACATGCTCATAGACATAGTCGGCCACCTGCCGGATCTCCGGGTCCCCGCTCTGGCGCAGCTCCAGAATGGTGACCTTCTTCTCCGCCCCGTAGGCGGCGGTCAGCTTGTCCCCCAGGCGCCTGCCCGCCTCGGGGCCGAAGGCTGTCTCCAGGGAGGTGAGGTTGAAGGGGACGGGGAAGGTCATCCGGCCGCCCGAACCGTCGGGGAGGTCGGCGATGACCCGGTGCTGATAGTCCCGCCAGCTGGTAAACCGGGACAGCCAGTCGAAGACCCGCTTGTCGTTGGTGTGGAAAATGTGGGGACCGTACTGATGGATGAGCACCCCGGCGCTGTCCAGCCGGTCATAGGCGTTTCCGCCCACATGGTCCCGGCGCTCCAGCACCAGAACCCGCTTCCCCCGATCCGCCAGGGCCCGGGCGGCCGCGGCGCCGGCGTATCCGGCCCCCACCGCCAGAATATCATAGTGATTCTTCACGAAACGGCTCCATCCTTTCCCGCCCTGACGGGCGGTTTGATTAAATTCAGTATATCATATTTCCAGGTAAAGACAACTGAAAATTCTATTAAGATTGCACGCCGTCCGCCCGTGCTCTGACGAGAGTGTCCGTTACGCATTTGGCAGGTGCGTAACGGGCAGAGGGCGGAAAAATCCGCGTTTCCGCCCGGAAAAGGGCCGGTTTTCCGGAATTTCCCCTTGACATCCGGACAGGAAGCGGATAATATAAATTCTGCATTCGCCAAATGCATGGAAGAGGACGAGTATCCGCCCCTTTCCCGCACAGAGAGCCGCCGTCGGGTGCAAGGCGGACGGGCGGGACGGAGAACATCACCTCGGAGCAGAGCGGCTGAACCTGTGTCAGTAGGCCGCCCCGGCCGCCCCCGTTACCGGGCAGACTTGAGCGGCCGGGAGTATTATGTGCCCCGGCAAGAAGAGTGGTACCGCAGAGGTTTTTGCCTTTGTCTCTTTGTGGAGACAAGGGCATTTTTGTTTTTTGGAAAGGAGCGTTCCCTATGAACTGCCCCCAATGCGGACAAGAAATGCGGTGCGGCAATCTCCACACCCGAAACTATCCCTTTTGGACCCAGCAGGAGCTGAGTTTTTTTCGTTCCCCCACCGATACGGTGGAGGTAGCTCCCCTGGATGACGATACCACCAGCATGTTTACCAGAGACCCCTTTCCCACCTTTCCCGGCGCCTGGCTCTGCCGGAGCTGCGGCCTAGTCGTCTTTTCCGGCAAGCTGCTGGAAAAGAGGAAATAACAAAAGGAAACTCATTCTTTTTCAATACCAACAGGAGGCACACAAACATGGACTACAACAAGACCATCAACCTGCCGAAGACCGACTTCCCCATGCGGGCCGGCCTGCCCAAGCGGGAACCCGACATGCTCCGGCGCTGGAACGACATGGACCTGTACCACGAGCTGCTGAAAAAGAACGAGGGGAAGCCCCGCTTCTCCCTCCATGACGGCCCCCCCTTCTCCAACGGCGGGCTGCACATGGGCCACGCCCTGAACAAGTCCCTGAAGGACTTCATCACCCGTCTGTACGCCATGCGGGGCTACTACACCCCCTATATCCCCGGCTGGGACAACCACGGCATGCCCATTGAGAGCGCCATCATCAAGGAGCAGAAGCTCAACCGCAAGAACATGAGCGTCCCGGAGTTCCGCTCCGCCTGCCACGACTACGCCCAGAAGTACATCGACATCCAGATGGAGGGTTTCAAGCGCATGGGCGTGCTGGGGGACTGGGAGCACCCCTACAAGACCATGGCCCCCTCCTTCGAGGCCGAGGAGGTCAAGGTCTTCGGCGCCATGTACAAGAAGGGCTATATCTATAAGGGGCTCAAGCCCGTGTACTGGTGCCCCCACGACGAGACCGCCCTGGCCGAGGCCGAGATCGAGTACCAGGACGACCCCTGTACCACCGTGTACGTGAAGTTCCCGGTGCAGGACGACCTGGGTAAGCTGGCTCAGTACGGCGACCTGTCCAAGATGTACTTCGTCATCTGGACCACCACCATCTGGACCCTGCCCGGCAACCTGGCCATCGCCGTCCACCCCCGGGAGAGCTATGTGTTGGTGAAGGCCCCCAACGGGGAGCAGTACATCATGGCCGAGGCCCTGTGCGCCAAGGTCATGAAGATCGGCGGCTTTGACAGCTATGAGATTGTCAAGCAGTTCACGGGCTCCGACTTTGAGTATATGAAGGCCCGCCACCCCTTCCTGGACAAGACCAGCCAGCTGTGCTGCGCCGAGTACGTCACCATGGATTCGGGCACCGGCTGCGTCCACACCGCCCCCGGCTTCGGCGCCGACGACTATGAGACCTGCAAGCGGTACAAGATCGACATGGTGGTCCCCGTGGACGACCAGGGCCGGCACACCGACTACGCCGGGAAATACGCCGGCCTGAAGACCGAGGAGTCCAACCCGGTCATCCTGGCCGACCTGAAGGAGAGCGGCATGCTCTTTGCCAGCGAGGAGATCGTCCACTCCTACCCCCACTGCTGGCGCTGCAAAAAGCCCATCATCTTCCGGGCCACCCCCCAGTGGTTCTGCTCGGTGGACTCCTTCAAGGAGGAGGCCTGCCAGGCCTGCGACGAGGTGCGATGGGTGCCCGCCTGGGGCATCGACCGGATGAAGTCCATGATCCGGGAGCGGGCCGACTGGTGCATTAGCCGCCAGCGCCGCTGGGGCCTGCCCATCCCCGTGTTCTACTGTGCCGACTGCGGCAAGCCCGTCTGCACCGACGAGACCATCGAGGCCGTGAGCAGGCTCTTCGGCGAGAAGGGCTCCAACGCCTGGTACGAGCTGGAGGCGGCCGACATCCTCCCTAAGGACTTCGCCTGCCCCCACTGCGGCTCCAAGAGCGGCTTTACCAAGGAGGAGGATACCCTGGACGGCTGGTTCGACTCCGGCTCCTCCCACTACGCCTCCATGCAGCGGGATCAGGGCTTCTGGCCCGCCACCGTCTATCTGGAGGGCCTGGATCAGTACCGGGGCTGGTTCCAGTCCAGCCTGCTCACCGCCGTGGGCGCCCTGGGCAAGGGCGCGCCCTTCCAGGAGTGCATCACCCACGGCTGGACGGTGGACGGCGAGGGCAAGGCCATGCACAAGTCCCTGGGCAACGGCGTGGACCCCGCCGACATCTTCAAGAAGTACGG
>CALWVX010000184.1 GCA_944385065.1 uncultured Oscillospiraceae bacterium
TACAGCACCTCCAATTAACCTTGTCTCTGCTTATGCTTGGGGTTTTCGCAAATTACCATGACTTTGCCCTTGCGCTTGATGACTTTGCACTTCTCGCACATGGGCTTCACGGACGGTCTGACTTTCATTGTGATAACCTCCTATGAATGCCTTGATGGCCCCGTCGTCGTCGCAAGCTGCGTATCACTCGCCTTCGCGTAAACGGGAAGGCTCGCTCACTCCGCTGCTCCTCCTCTCCGGCCGTGACCCGCTTCGCTGGGCTCACGGCCGGGCGGCGGCCTGCGGCCGCCGTTGGGAACGCTCCCCTGGAGGCAAGGCCCCAAAGGAACCGGCTCGCCACGGCGCGGTCGTTGATAGTTACTTAGAACGCCAAGTGATACGGCCTCGGGTGAGGTCGTAGGGGGACATCTGGATGGTCACCTTGTCCCCGGGCAGAATGCGGATGAAGTTCATCCGCAGCTTGCCGGAAATGTGGGCCAGGATGATGTGTCCGTTCCCGATGTCCACATGAAATGTGGTGTTGGGGAGCGCCTCGGTCACGACGCCCTCCAGCTCAATCATATCGTCTTTCGCCAAGCGAAACTCCCTCCTTGAAGGCGGCCAGCGCCCGTCTCAGTGCCCGGTCGGAAACCGGTTCGCCTTGTTGCAGCTTCCGGATGGTGGGGTGGTCGAATCCGTCCGGCCCCTGGGGCAGCACCCTGACATGGGCCGGCTTTTTCTTCTTGGGCCGGGCCGCTTTCCGCCGCTTTCCGTCGGCCAGCAGCAGCCGCAGGGGCTCCTGTTCCACACCCACGACGCAGAAGATTCCTTCCTTGTCCCGTCCGGCCGTGGCCTGGACGATCCAGCCTGTGTAATCAGACATAGGCTCCATCCTCGGTGACGGTGAGGATCTCGGGGCCGTCCTCGGTAATGAGAATGGTGTTCTCATAGTGGGCGGTGAGCGATCCGTCCAGGGACACGGTGGTCCACTGGTCGGGGAGCACCTTCACCTGCCAGTCGCCGGCGCACACCATGGGCTCCACTGCGATGGTCATGCCGGGCAGCAGCCGGGGGCCGTGACCGGCGGGTCCGAAGTTGCGCACCTCGGGGGGCTCGTGGAGCTTGGCGCCCACGCCGTGGCCCACAAAGTCCCGGACCACGGAATAGCCGTTGGCCTCCACATACTCCTGGACCGCGTGGCCGATGTCGGACACCCGGCAGCCCTGGCGGGCGAACTGAATGCCCTCCCAGAAGCTCTGCTGGGTTACGGCGATGAGCTTTTTGGCCTCATCGCTGATCTCGCCGCAGGCGTAGGTGGCCGCGCAGTCCCCGTGGAAGCCGCCCAGGTAGGCGCCCACGTCCACGCTGACGATGTCCCCCTCCTTCAGCTTCCGGGGGCCGGGGATGCCGTGGATGACCACTTCGTTCACCGAGATGCAGGCCGAACCGGGGAACCCGGCATAGCCCAAAAAGGAGGGCTTGGCCCCGTGGCTCTCGATGAAGCGGCGCACCGCCGTGTCGATCTCGTGGGTGGTGATGCCGGGGCGGACCATGGAGCCGGCCAGCGCCCGGGCCTGGGCGGTAAGCCGCCCGGCCCTGCGCATGGCCTCGATCTCCCGGGGGGATTTCAATGAAATCATTTCCAGCGCCATCAGATCTTTAACGCCTCCATGATTCCCTTGGTGGTCCCTTCGATGGTGTCCTGATTGTCCACCGGGACCAGAATGCCCTTGGCCTGATAGTAGTCCTTCAGCGGCTCGGTCTCCTGGTGGTAGACCTCCAGCCGTCTGCGGACCGTCTCGGGTTTGTCGTCGTCCCTCTGGATGAGCGCGCCGCCGCAGCTGTCGCACACACCCTCCTGCTTGGGGGGCTTTGCCTTGACATGATAGGGGGCGCCGCAGCTCTGGCACACCCGGCGGCCCTCCATGCGGTCCTCGATCTCCGAGTCGGAGATCTCAATGGACAGCACATGGTCAAAGGTCACGCCGGCGGCGTCCAGGGCCTCCGCCTGGCCGATGGTGCGGGGCACCCCGTCCAGAATGAAGCCCTTGGCGCAGTCAGGCTGCTCCAGCCGCTGGGCCACGATGCCGATGATGACGGAATCGGGGACCAGATGGCCCTCATCCATATACCGCTTGGCCTCCAGGCCGATGGGAGTTCCCTCCTTGACAGCGGCCCGGAGAATATTGCCGGTGGAGATGGTGGGAATCCCCAGCTTGGCGCTGAGAATCTCAGCCTGGGTGCCTTTGCCCGCACCGGGGGCGCCCAACAGGATCAGTTTCATACCCGATCAGCCGTCCTTTCTCACTCCAGGAAGCCTTTGTAGTGGCGCATGAGCATCTGGGCCTCCAGCTGACGCACCGTCTCCAGGGCAACGCCCACCACGATGATGATGGAGGTGCCGCCGATGGCCAGGGAGCTGTATCCCACGATGTTGCCGGTGATGATGGGGGCCAGAGCCACGATGGACAGATACAGGGCGCCGAACATGGTGATCTTGTTGAGGACCCGCATCATAAAGTCGGCGGTGGGCTTGCCGGGACGGAAGCCGGGGATGAAGCCTCCGTTCTTCTTCAGGTTGTTGGCCACCTCAACGGGGTTGAACTGCATGGTGGCGTAGAAGTAGCTGAAGCCCACAATGAGCAGGAAGTACAGGATGGCGTAGAAGGGCTTGCTGGTGTCGAACAGCCGCATCAGGCCGCCCCCGAAGCCCTCGCTGGCGGTGGTCCACCCGGCGAAGGCGCCGATGGTGGCGGGCAGCATGGCGATGGACTGGGCGAAGATGATGGGCATCACGCCGCCCATGTTCAGCTTCATGGGGATGTGGGTGGACTGGCCGCCGTACATCTTCCGGCCCACCACCCGCTTGGCGTACTGCACGGGGATACGGCGCTCGGAGTTGGAGATGAACACGATCAGAACCACCAGGGCTAGCAGGCCGATGATCATGATGGGGATCAGCCAGGGAGCCACAGCCTGGGCCTGGAGGCCCTGGATATACTGGGCGGCCTGGTCGGCGGTCATGCCCGCCTCGGTGAGGGTCTCCTCGGTGATGGCTCCGCTGTTCAGGCTGTTCCAGGTGGAGACGCCGTTAACGCTGTCGGTGATCATCTGGGGGAAGCGGGAGACGATACCGGCGAACAGCAGGATCGAGATGCCGTTGCCGATGCCGAACTCGGTGATCTGCTCGCCCAGCCACATCAGGAAGGCGGAGCCGGCGGTGAAGGACAGGATGATGAC
>CALWVX010000185.1 GCA_944385065.1 uncultured Oscillospiraceae bacterium
TAGGGGGTCAGGTCCATCCGCACCTTCACCGACTGGGGCAGGGCGTCCAGGGCCTCCAAATGGACCAGCTGCTCCCGTCCGGGCAGACGCACCGTCTTCAGGGCGGGCAGCTGGAGCAGCAGGGCACAGTCGGAGAAATTGGTCTGAGCCAGGTCCAGGTGCTGTAAATTTCTGCACCGGGGCAGCCAGGAGAAGTCCCCCATGTCCAAGGTTTGGTCCCTGCTGGACAGGACCACGGATAGCTGGCGCAGCTTCTCCATGCGCCCAATGGCGGAGAACTCCCCAGAGGTGAGGACAAAGCCCTCCGGCACATTGTCCCAGTAGGGGTCCACGGGGCTGTAGAAGTTGTCCAGCACCTTGACCTTCATCAGGTCATAGGGGACGACGGGCATCCGCCCCAGGGCGCGCTTCACCGCCCCCAGCAGGCGGGGGTCGATGGGGATGGGCGATTGAGTCATAACAGAGACCTCCCGAGGACGCTACTTGATGAAGATCTGCCGCAGAGGTTTGTGACAGGCCTGGACGGCCCGCTCGGCCAGCACGGCCATGGCGTCGGTATAGAACGGGGACAGGTGGTGCTGGCTGGCGAACACGGACAGCTCGGTGCAGGCCAGCACCCCGCAGTCGCAGCCCTGCTCCTCCAGGTCCTGGTGGACGGCGGCGAACTTCTCCGGGTCCCCCGCCTTGCCCGCCTTGATGTCGTCATAGATCAGGGACATGACCAGCTTCTGGGCCTGGGGCGTGGGGACCACGGCCTGAATCCCGGCGGCGGAGAATTCCTTCTGGTATAATTCGGTCTGAATCGTCCCATCTGTAGCCAGAATGCCGGGACGCTTCCGCCCCTGGGCGGCCAGAAGGCGGGCGGTCTCCCGGATCATGTGGAGGATGGGCACGCCGATCTGCTCCTGCACCCGGTCCAGAAAGAAGTGGGAGGTGTTGCAGGGGACGGCGATGACGGTGCACCCCTCCCGCTCCAGCAGCCGGGCGTCGGCCAGCAGCCGCTGATAGACCGCCTCCCGGGCCTGTTCCGAGCCCAGAATGGCGGTCGTGCGGTCGGGCATCTGACTGTCCGAGAGGATCAGGGCGCTCACATGCTCCTGATCGGTCCGGGCGTCGGTGCGGTCGATGACAAATTGATAAAATGTGTTGGTTGCCTGGGGGCCCATGCCGCCCAGGATGCCGAGCCGTTCGTTCAAAGCAGAGTCCTCCGTTTTCAGCTCTCCGGCTTTTTGTTGTACTGCTCGAAGCGCTTGAGGTTTCCCAGATGGTTTTTCCAGATCCGCAGCCGCCGCTTGAGAGAGGCGTCCCGGCCGTACTCCAGGGAGTGGTGGTCGGCCCCCGCCCGGATGAGGGCCTTCATCTCCTGATGATAGGCCTTGGGCGTGAAGTCGAAGGCCACCTTTTTGGGCACCATCCGCCACAGAGACCGGTTCCGGGTGATGACGAAGGGCAGCTCCTTCTGCTCGATCCGGTCCTCCACCAGCAGCTTTGCAATATTATGCCCCGCGCCAGTGACATAGTAGTTGCTCCGGCCCTGGCGGCAGTTGATCTCAAAGGCCTTGTACTTTCCATCCCGGCTGTCGTACTTGATGTCGAAATTGGAGAAGCCGGTGTAGTGGAGATCGTCCAGCATGACCCGGATTTTTTCCGACAGGGCCTCGTCGTGCTCGGTGAGGATCACGGCGTGGTTGCCGATGCCGTGGGGGGAGTGCTCCTCCAGCAGGACGTGGCCCAGGCACATGAGCTTCACCCGGCCGTCCCGGTCGGAGTAGTTGGTGAGCACCCGCATGTAGGTGTCGTCCCCGGGGATGAACTCCTGGAGCACCATGTGGTCGGGGTAGCCGGCGGCGTACACCTGATCCAGGGCGGAGAGCAGCTCCTCCCAGCTCTGGCACACATACACCTTGGCCAGCTCGTGGACTCCGCAGGCCCAATAGGCCACGCTGTCGGCGGGCTTGGCGATGTAGGGGGGGCCCCAGGGCAGAGTGAAGTCGCGGCCCATGGAGCGGTCATAGATAAAGGTGGCCGGGTGGTCGATGCCGTACTGGTCGCACAGCTGATAGAACTTCTCCTTGTTGATGAGGGTGTCCAGCAGCCCGCCGTCAATATAGGGGGCGATCACATTATCGGGCAGCTGGTCCCGGGCGTGGGCGGCCAGCTGCACATAGCTGTCCCCGCAGCCCAGGAGCAGGACGGTCTTGTGGGAAAACTCCCGGGCCGCCGCCTCCACATTCCGGCGGAAGGTGTCCGGGTCCTCGTTGTCCGGGCAAACCCGATAGTCCAGGATGGCGCTGCCGTGACAGGGAAAGGAGGGATATTTGCCGTAGGCTACGCTCCGAACCCCGTAGGCCTCATGGAAGGCCCGGGCCACGCTGTATACGTTGATGTCGCCGCCAAACAGCAGCGGCTGAAAGTTCAGCTCTGACACTTGGTAAAACCCCTTTTTCAAGAGTGGAGAGTAAGAGCAGAGAGTGGAGAGAAAAGGGGAAAATCTCCACTCCTCACTCTCAGCTCTTCACTCTGGTGACCTGGCTGGGCCAGGTCACCGGTATTCGATCTGAAAGCCCTTGGCGAACAGGGGGTCCAGGTCGAGGATGGCCAGGTCGCCGGCGGAACACCGGATGTTGGTCACATCCAGCAAAGTCTCGGTGGCCCCGATGGGACCCAGCAGCCGCACCCGCTGATCGCCGATGCGGACGGTGCGGGTGCTGGCCTGCCGCCAGGCCCGGAGAAAGCCCCAGAGACCGGTCTCCCTGGGGCGGGCGACGCCGTAGCCGTTCTGATACCCCACGGGCAGCACGCCCACCCGGGTGGGCTTTTTCAGGATGATGGGGCGCTCGGTGCCCACGGCGTGGCCCCGGGGCAGCCAGCGCACCTCCGCCAGAGGGACCTCGCCGAAGCCCACGGTTTTCAAGTGGTCGTCCTTGGTGCGCCGGCACCGGCCCAGAATGGCGGAACCGGCCCGCACCCCGTCCAGACGGGCGTCGTCGTTGTGGAGCAGGGCGAAGGAGCCGGCGGCGTGGACCACCCCCGTCTCAAAGCCCGCCTGATGAATGATGTCCAGCACCTGGGCGAACTGCTTGAGCTGCTGGTCCGCCTCGGGGTCGTTGGCCTTGGCGGCGTGAAGCTGGGTGTAGATGCCGGACAGGGCCACGTTGGGCAGGGAGCGGTAGGCCAGCAGGACTTTCTCCGGTTCGCTGACCAGAAATCCGCC
>CALWVX010000186.1 GCA_944385065.1 uncultured Oscillospiraceae bacterium
ATGGAATCGGCCTTATTGGTTCAAAAAGTCCAGTACGACTTCCTCCACATGGTCGGCCGACAGGCCGAACTTTTTCAGCAGCTCCCCGCCGGGACCGGAACAGCCAAACTGATCGTTGACCCCGATCCGGCGCACGGGGGTGGGGCACCGCTCGCTGAGCAGGGCGCACACCGCCTCGCCCAGTCCGCCGATGACGCTGTGCTCCTCGCAGGTGACGACTTTTCCGCACGCCCGGGCGGCGGAGAGCACCAACTCCTCGTCCAGGGGCTTGATGGTGCACAGGTTGATCACCCGGGGGGAGATTCCCCGCGCCCGCAGCCGCCGTCCGGCCTCCAGCGCCTCGGCGGTCATCAGGCCGGTGGCCAGAATGGCCACATCGGTCCCGTCCATCAGCACCTCGCCCTTTCCGATTTCAAAGGGGAAGCCCTCCTGGTGGATCACCGGCACCGGCAGACGGCCGAAGCGCAGGTACACCGGCCCCTGATGGGCATAGGCGGCCCTGACGGCGGCCCGGGCCTCCACCTCGTCAGAGGGGCACAGGACCACCATTCCGGGGATGGTGCGCATGAGGGCGAAGTCCTCGCAGCACTGGTGAGAGGCCCCGTCCTCGCCCACGGACAGCCCGCCGTGGGTGGCCCCGATCTTCACGTTCAGATGGGGGTAGCCGATGGAGTTGCGCACCTGCTCGAAGGCCCGGCCGGCGGCGAACATGGCAAAGCTGGAGACAAAGGGGGTCATCCCCATGGCGGCTGCGCCGGCGGCCGCCCCCATCATATCCGCCTCGGCGATGCCGCAGTCAAAGTGCCGGTCGGGGTAGGCCTTTCGGAACATGGAGGTCTTGGTGGCGGCGGCCAGGTCGGCGTCAAACACCACCAGATCGGGGTGCTCCGCCCCCAGCTCCACCAGCGCGGCCCCATAGCCCTCCCGTGTGGCGATTTTCTTGCTCTCTTCCATCTTATCTCCCCTCCAGTTGGGCCAGCCGGGCGCGCAGCTCGGCCATGGCAGTCTCATACTCCTGGTCGTTGGGGGCCTTGCCGTGCCAGCTGGCCTGGTCCTCCATGAAGCTGACGCCCTTCCCCTTGACGGTGGAGGCCACAATGGCGCAGGGCGCTCCCTTGGTCCGCCGGGCCTGGTCGAAGGCGGCCTCCATCTGGTCGAAGTCATGGCCGTCGATTTCCACGGTCTCCCAGCCGAAGGCCCGCAGCTTCTCCGGAATCGGATAGGGGCTCATCACCTGGTCCACCCGGCCGTCGATCTGCAGATGGTTGTTGTCAATGACGGCGCACAGGTTGTCCAGCTTGTAGTGATGGGCGAACATGAAGGCCTCCCAGGGCTGGCCCTCCTGGATTTCTCCGTCCCCCAGCAGGGCGTACACCCGCAGGGACTTCTTCTGGTATTTGGCCATCAGCGCCATGCCGGCGGCGGCGGAAATCCCCTGTCCCAGAGAGCCGGTGGACATATCCACCCCCGGTGTGGTGTCCATATTGGGGTGGCCCTGAAGACGGCTCCCGATCTGGCGCAGGGTCTTCAGCTCCTCCTCCGGGAAAAAACCCCGCAGAGCCAGGGCGGCGTACAGCCCCGGGGCGGTGTGGCCCTTGGACAGGACGAACCGGTCCCGGTCCGGCCACCGGGGATTGTTGGGGTCCACGTTCAGCTCCCGGAAGTAGAGATAGGTAAACAGGTCGGCGGCGGACAGGCTTCCGCCGGGGTGGCCCGACTTGGCGGCGTGGGTGGCCTCGATGACCCCCATCCGCACCCGGCAGGCGGCGCGGAGCAGTTGATTTTTCTGGTCAGCGGTCACAGATGATCCCCTCCTTGGAATCAAAAGGGCCGGACCGCCCGCGGGCGGTCCGGCTCCTGGTGGAATTTGACAGGTCCCCGTTGGGAGCAGGGGTCACCGCCCGTATTTCCCGTCCAAGACGGTGCCCAGGGCACAGATGGCGCACTTCTGGCCTACCGGGTGAACGGTGCCGCACTTGGGGCAGGCCTCCATCTCGGGCCGGGCCGCGAAGAGCTCCACATGGCCGCACTGAGGGCATACATAGATGTCCGCGTGGATGCGCTCCTCAAACATGGAGCTGCCCATGGCATAGGATTTCCTGCACAGCTCCAGCTCCACCTTGCAGCGGGGGCAGATTTTCTGCGTCGTTTCGGACATGGTCCAACAGACTCCTTTCTCACACAGGGGATACGGATCAGTTCAGATTACGCGTTGTGGGACTTGGCGTGGCTGGGGGCGACATAGCGGCCGTTCTCCTTCTTGACCAGCTTGCCCTCCTTGACCAGCTCGTTGGGGCTGTAAATGTCGTTGATGTTCCAGCAGCCGGGAGTGGGCACCACGATGTTCTCCATGGGAATCTCCACCAGGAAGGGCTTGCCCGCCTTGTTGGCGGCCAGGGCCGCCTCCAGAGCACCCTTGAGCTCGTCGGCGGAGGAGATGCAGATGGAATCCACGCCGTACTCCTTGGCCACGCCCGCCCAGTGGGGAGTGTAGGACTCGCCGTCGGGGGTGTGGAACACGGTACCGAACTTGGTGTTGTAGTTGGCGTTCTCCAGGCCGGCGATGGTGCCGAAGGCGGAGTTGTTCATGACGACCCAGGTGCAGGCGATGCCCTGCTCCACGGCGGTGGCCATCACGGAGGGGTTGATGCCGAAGCCGCCGTCGCCGGTCAGGTTCCACACCATGCGGTCAGGCGCGGCCAGCTTGCCGCCCAGCACGGCGGCGGGGCCGAAGCCCATGGTGGCCAGACCGGAGGAGTGGTGAATGGTGCCGGGGATGGTGATGTCGAACTCCTGGGCCACGCCGTTCTTGTTCCAGCCCACGTCGGTGAAGAGGATGGTGTCCTCGGGAATGGCGGCCTTGACCTCCTTCAGGATGCGCTGAGGGGTCATGGGGAAGCGGCCGTCGTTGGAAATGGCCTCGTTGGACTTCTTGAAGTCGGCCTTGGCCTTGGCGATCTTGGCCCGCAGCTCGGGGTTGCTCCGGCCCTTGGGGCACAGTTTCTTGACCTCTTCCAGAATCTGCTGCAGGCCGATCTTCAGATCGCCCACCGCGCCGATCTCCACGGGGTAGTTGCGGCCGATCTCGTTGGGATCAATGTCGATCTGCAGGAAGGTGGTGACAGCGGGGTCGAAGGTGACGCCCTGATACCAGCTGGAGCTGTCGGCCTCGCCGAAGCGGGTGCCCAGGCCCAGGATCACGTCGGCGGT
>CALWVX010000187.1 GCA_944385065.1 uncultured Oscillospiraceae bacterium
GCCATCCGCCGGCAGGCCAGGGCGGTGGCCAGAAAATAGCCCCCGTAGACCAGCACCAGCAGCACGGCGGTGACCACGCTGCTCTGCACGCTGTCCACATGTCCCGCCGTGGCGATCAGGTCGTTGGCCGCCTTCATGCCCACCGCGCTGTGAATCAGGGCCAGACCCAGGGGGAGGAAAAAGGCCAGAGCCACCTGCTGTCCCGCGGATCGGACGGTCAGTTTCTCCTCCGCCCCCAGCCGGCGCAGAACGGCGTACCGCCCGGCGTTGTCGGCCCCCTGGCTGAGCTGCTGGAGGGCCAGCACCGCCGCCGCGGCCAGCAGGAAGGTGAAGCCCAGATACAGTCCCAGGAACAGGGCCAGAATCTTGCTGCCCATCAGGTCCTGCCAGGTCTCCAGCCGGGAGGTATAGCCGTATCCCTCCGGGAATCCCGCCTCCGGGCTGTCCACCGCTGCCAGGACGATCTGCTCAGTCCGCTCCTTGTCCCCGGCGTAGTCCACAAACCAGATCTGCCAGCACGGCTCCAGCTGACCGGCCATCTCGTCCGGGATCACCAAAAAGCTGCCCAGATAACCGAAGGCCGGATCGGTTCCCCAGTTCTCCGGGCAGTAGGGCAGGGGACCCTCGTAGGCAGGCTGCCCCAGATGGGAGAGCAGGGCATTATAGACGGACAGAGGCAGCGCGGCCCACCCCTCCTCCCGGGTGACCTCCGGATCGTTGTAATAGATCACGGCCTCATATTCCCAGGCGAACACCTGGGCGGGGTCCACCATCCGGTTCCGGAGGATCTGGTTCAGGTCCACCAGTTCCTCCTCCGGCGCGCTGCTGTACACCGTCAGATCATAGGGCGCCTGCCCGCCGGCCGCCGACTCGATGGCGCTGTTCATCCCCACCGAGCTGGCCGTGATGCCGATGGCCAGCAGGAGGAGAATGCACACCACGGTCTGGGCCAGATAGGTGGTGTGGACCCGGCTGAGCCACTGGCGCAGGGTGAACAGGTTCAGCCCCTTGAAGTATACGCCCGGACGCCGCTGAACAAAGCGCATCACAAAGCCGGGCAGCGAGCGGAAAATCAGCAGCGTGCCCAGGGTGCCCAGCCCCAGCATGGGGACGCACAGCACCGGGACCGCCACCGAGACGGCCATGCCGAAGGTCAGCAGGATGGCATAGGCCCCCGCCAGGCAGGCCGCGCCCAGCAGAAACTGGACCACCGATACCCCCAGGGGCCGGGGCTTCAGCTCCTCGTTGTGCCGCTCGCCCTGGATCAGGTCGATGAGCCGGGTCCTGGACACCTGAAGGCCGCTGAGCAGCATCACCAGCAGGAAAATCAGGCCGAAATAGACCGCCGTCTTGCCCGCCGCCCGGGGGGAGAAGGTCAGGGCCAACATCTGGCTCATATCCATCTGGAACATGGACAGGGTGAGGGCCGACAGTCCGAAGGAGGCCAGAACGCCCAGCAGCAGCCCCGCCCCCAGCGAGAGCAGGCCCACCGCCCCCGTCTCCAGAAAGAGCACCCGGGACACCTGGCCGTGGCTGAGCCCCAGCAGCAGATAAGTCCCCAGCTCCCGCTTGCGCCGGCGCAGCAGAAAGCGGTCGGCGTACAGAATCAGGCAGGCCAGCACCACCGCCACGAAGACGGAAAAAATATCAATCAGGGTCATAATGGCCCCTGCCATGGGGTTGTTGTTCTGGGCCAGATAGACCATGGCCCCCTGGCCGTCAATGGAATTGAAGGTGTAGAACAGGCACACCCCGAAGGTCAGGGTGAGGAGATAGACTCCATAGTCCCGAAAGGAGCGGCGCACATTCCGGGCAGCCAGCTTACCAAACATCGGCCATCTCCCCTCCCATCTCAGACACCACCCGGATGATCCGCTGGAAAAAGGCCCGGCGGTCCAGCTCCCCCCGCCGCAGCTCCAGGAAGATGCGCCCGTCCTGAAGGAACACCACCCGCTGGCAGCAGCTGGCGGTAAAGGCGTCGTGGGTCACCATCAGAATGGTGGCTCCCATCTCCCGGTTCAGCTCCTCCAGCCGCTCCAGCAGCAGCCGGGCAGACTTGGAGTCAAGAGCGCCGGTGGGCTCATCCGCCAGCACCAGAGACGGTCTGGTCACCACCGCCCGGGCGGCGGCGCACCGCTGCTGCTGGCCCCCGGACATCTGATAGGGGTACTGGTTCAGACAGTCCTCAATGCCCAGCAGGCGGGCCATCTCCCGCACCCGGCCGGGGATCTCCCTGGCCGGGGCGCCCACAATGGACAGGGACAGGGCAATATTTTCAAAGGCCGTGAGGGTGTCCAGCAGATTGCAGTCCTGAAAAATGAACCCCAGCCGCTCCCGGCGGAATTTGGCCAGCGCCCGGCCCTTCAGTCCCGTCAGCTCCCGCCCGTCGATGACAATGGAGCCGGAGGTGGGCCGGTCAATGGTGGACACGCAGTTGAGCAGGGTGGTCTTGCCCGATCCGGAGGGGCCCATCACCCCCACAAATTCCCCCGCGTTCAGGGTCAGGGACACGCCGTCCAGCGCCCGGGTGGCCGCCGCTCCCCGGCCGTAGACCCGTTTCAGATCGGTGACCGACAAAATCTCACTCATTCCGCCGCCCCCCGATTGCTCAGACCCTGCCACAGAATTTCCGTCACCTGCGGCGCCGCCATCCGCCCGCCCGCGTCGGGCCGCTCCATCCAGTGCGCCTCCTGCACCCAGGCCGCCATCAGCGCCAGGGCCAGAACCAGAGCACACAGGGCTGTTTTCCACATTTCCGCCATACTCAGTTCCTCCTTTTTGGGTCGTCCCCTTAACTGTATGAAAGCATATCATACAGTTGCGGTGATTTCCCTAAAGAAAGTCTGAGGATTTTATTAAGGTTTCCTTAAAGCTCCTTAAAAGAAACGAGAAACAGGCCCCCGGCGGAGCGGTATTCCGCCGGGGGCCTGTTTCATCCCCATTGTCTCTGCCGTCACAGGAGCAGCAGCCACACCAGCCATCCCGCCGAGGCGGCCAGCGCTCCTGCCGCCGCCCACACGGGGGCGGGCAGCCGCTCCAGCCTCCGGTTCCAGGCCCGGCCCCGCTTCAAATAGCCGTCCGCGGCCCGCCTGGCCTCTTTCAGAACCTGCTGCGTGCTGACCCCCTCCCGGGCCATGGCCTCCTCCTTGACAATGAAAATGGC
>CALWVX010000188.1 GCA_944385065.1 uncultured Oscillospiraceae bacterium
CACCATGGCCAAGGAGCTGGGCAGCGCCAAGTGGACCGCCTTCTCCGTGTGCTGGCAGATCGGCGTGGCCTATGTGGCTGCCCTGATTGTCCACACGGCGGGGCTGCTGCTGGGGCTGGGGTAATTGAAACAGATCTGAACTCGTCAAAAAGAGGGACGGCGAAGGCCGTCCCTCTTCTCAATGGGTCAGTGTGGAATGGATCAACACGAAAAACCAGATCACCGGAATCATCAGGAACACGAGAGCGGACGCCGCATAGCGGCCTCTCTTTTGACGCGTCCGGTAAGCCGCCAGCGGGCTCCACATCAGAAGGTAAACGCCCATGATCCAGCGGTAATAGACCTCCGGGATCGGCGTCTGGGGGAGCAGGATGATAAATCCCCCAAAGCACGCCATCAGGAAATAGGGCAGCAGCTTCCCGGCTGTCCTGCGCTGTGGTTGGAAACGGGAAACATCCATGACTTCAGCCTCCTTTCCATCGGAGCCGCTGATCGGCGCCGACCCGCACTTTTGACAAGGGTATCTCACTCCATTATTATGTTATCAGATAAAAGAGAAGGTGTCAATGGGGTTCCCATAGAACCGCGGCAGTCCCCGCCCCGGCCAGCGGCACCCCCAAAGCGCACAGCAGACCGGCCTTGCGCACCCGGCGCAATTTGAGTATAATGGGGGCTGTGTGTCGGCTCCCCCGCGGGCGAATGCCCGCGGCTTGCGGCTGCTCCGACCCGCCCCGCCGAACCCGCGGCCGCTGCCGCCGGGCCTCGCCGGGCCCAAAAATTCTCTTATTTCTGATTTCGATTGCAACCAAAGCGGGGTATTTTGATGCGTAAAGTTGATTTAATCTCCCTGGACCTGGACGGAACTCTGCTGGACCCGGCGGGCCGGGTCACGCCGGCGGCCCGGGAAGCCGTGGCCCGGGCCCGGGAGGCGGGGGTGCGGGTGGTGGTCAACACCGGCCGCCCGGTGCCCGAGGCCTTCCACTTCGCCCGGGAGGCGGGCTGTGACCATCTGGTGTGCGCCCTGGGGGGCGCGGCGGTGGCCGACTGCTCCTCCGGGCATACGGTCCGCCGGTGGGACATGGACCCGGAGACCGGCCGCCGGGTGCTGGAGCTGTGCCAGGGCCGGGACATCGAGCTGATGATCTTTGCCGGGGAGGAGATCGTGCTGGACCCCTTTTCCAAGGCGTCTCTGCTGCGGAGCTACCCCCTCCCCGTCTTTCACGACCGGGCCGTGGTCACGGAGAACCCCCTGGCCTATCTGGAAGAGCACGGCCTCCCCCTGACCAAGCTGCGGGGGGACTGGGCCCCCAGCCGCTATCCCCTGAAAGAGCTGGCCGCCCTGCCGGGGGTCCAGCTCACCTCCTCCAGCGACCGGGACTTCGAGGTGCTGGCCAGGGGGGTGGACAAGGGCCGGGCCCTGGCCCTGCTGGCTCTGCTGTACGGCGTCCCCCTGGAGCGATGCGCCGCCGTGGGGGACAGCGACAACGATCTGGCCGCCCTGAAGGCGGCTGGCCTCCCCATCGCCATGGGCAACGCCTCGGACCGGGTCAAGGCGGCCGCCCGGCTGACCGTCCCCTCCAACCGGGAGGACGGGGCGGCCCGGGCCATCCTCAGCTGTCTGGAATAAGCAAAAACGGCGCAGGCGGAACTCCGCCTGCGCCGTATCTTTTGTTATCGCTCTTTTCTGCCCTCGCCCCGCTGGCCCTTTCTGGGGTATGGGGCCTTCTCGTCGGTGAGATTGAGCAGATAGTCCACGCTGGTGCCGTACAGCTGCGCCAGCTGGATCAAAATGGCGGTGGGAATATCGTTCTCCCCCGTCTCATATTTGGAATACCCGGTCTGGGACATCCCCAGCAGTCCGGCCAGCCGGGTCTGGCTCATGTCCCGGTCCTCCCGCAGCGCCCTGATTCGTGGATACATCCCGCTCTCACCCGGGTTCAGTATAAATCAACCTGAAACAGGTTATTTACTTTTAACCTGAAATAGGTTATAATGATCCCGCTTTGCCGCCGTGCCGGACCGCCGCCGCCGAATTTTCCGGCGTGGTTCCGGTTTCCCTTGACTTTCCCCCTTCTGGAAGGTGTAAGCTGTCCTGCGGCGGCCGGGAAAATTTAATGGAATTTTCATCTGTTCTTTGGATGGTCCTAAGATTTTTCCCGTACAATGGCAGCTGTCAGAGGGGCGCTCCGCCCGGGCGCGCCCAAGAGGATTTAAAAGGAGATCGAACATGGAAACTGCACAACTTGACACGCAGCAATCGGCTTCGGCCCAGCCGGAGCGTCCCGCCCTCCGGCCCCCCCAACGCCGCAGGCGGTGGGTGAAGTGGCTGGTCGCCGCCCTGGCGGTTCTGGCCGTCCTCTGGTGGTTCCTGCTGCGGCCCCAGGGGAATGCGCCCCTGCCCGCCGGCCAGTACATCCCTGTCCCCGCCTCCGTTCAGGACCTGACGTCGGCGGTGTCGGGCTCCGGGGCGGTGCGCCCGGCGGAGTCCTATGAGGTCAGCGCCCTGGCCAGCGGCGAGATTCTGGACGCCCCCTTCGAGGTGGGGGACTGGATCGAGGCGGGCGACCTGCTCTATCAGCTGGACGCGGGGGACGCCCGGACCAGTCTGCAGCAGGCCCAGCTCTCCCTGCGGCAGGCCCAGATGAGCTATGACGAGCTCTCCGGTTATCTGACCCCCCGGGCCTCCGCCGCCGGCGTGGTCCAGCAGGTCCATGTCCAGCAGGGGGATCTGGTCTCCCCCGGAACGGCCATCGCCGACATCACCGACACCTCCACCATGAAGGTGACCCTGCCCTTCCAGTCGGCCGACGCCGCCGGAATCGCCCCGGGCCAGAGCGCCCAGGTGACCATCGCCGGCACCCTGGAGACCCTTCCCGGCACGGTGGAGTCGGTGTCCAGCGCCGACCTGGTGGGGAACGGCGGGGCCCTGGTGCGGCAGGTGACCATCCGGGTGAACAACCCCGGCGCCCTGACCCCCGACCACTCCGCCACCGCCACCGTGGGGGAGGCAGCCTGCGCCGGCAGCGGCACTTTTGAGGCCAACAGCCGCCAGACCGTGGTGGCTCAGACCTCGGGAGAGATCACCGCGGTCCATGTCACCGCCGGCTCCCAGGTCTACGGGGGCACCGCTCTGGTGGAGATCGGCGGCGAGGCGG
>CALWVX010000189.1 GCA_944385065.1 uncultured Oscillospiraceae bacterium
CCCCGGTTGCCGCTGCGCCCCCCGATGACCGAGGAGAAAAAGCACTGGCCCGACCAGCACATGCACAGGGCCCCGTGGCCGAACACCTCGATCTCGATGGGGGAGTGCTGGCAGATGTAGGCGATCTGATCCCGGCTCAGCTCCCGCCCCAGCACCACCCGGGTAAAGCCCAGGTCGGCGCAGGCCTTCACCCCGTCCAGCGAGTGGACGGTCATCTGGGTGGAGGCGTGGAGGGGCAGGTCGGGGACGGTCTGCCGGAGCATCCGGGCCACCCCCAGGTCCTGGACGATGACCGCGTCCACCCCCATTTCACTGGCCCGGGCGGCCTCCTCGGCGGCCCGGACCAGCTCCCGGTCGGTGAGCAGGGTGTTCAGGGTCAGGTGAACCTTGGTCCCCCGGAGATGGCAGTAAGAAACCGCCGCCGCGGCCTCCTCCGGGGAAAAATTCTTGGCGTTGCGGCGGGCGTTGAAGTCCCCGTAGCCCAGATAGACGCTGTCCGCCCCGTTCTGCACGGCGGCGGCCACCGCCTCCATGGAGCCGGCGGGGGCGAGCAGTTCCAGCATGAAAAAACGGCCTCCTTCGCGGCGGTATGGCCGGACCGCCTCTGGCGGTCCGGCGGCGGATCACTTTCGGGTGCTCAGCTTGAAGATCTCCCGCTTGGCCTCGGACAGCTCCAGCTTCAGCCGGTTGGCCTCCTCCAGGTTCTCCTTCACCTGGCGGCGCAGGTTCTCCCCCGCCTTCTGTTCCTTGAAGTATTCGTCGGCGATGTTCATGGCGGCCAGCACCGCGGCGTCGGCCAGAGACAGGTGGCCGGAAGAGACCTGTTTGATCTGCTGATCCACGTGCTCGGCGCACTGGCGCACATAGGTCTCGTCCTCCACCGCCACCATGGTGTAATCCTGTCCGGCGATGGTGACCATGACTTTGTTCCGCATGGTGATTCCTCCCAAGAAAGTTGTTTGCGAGCCGGTCGCGTCACGGCTAGTCAGGATCATTATATCACTCCCCGCACACTTGAAAAAGAGATATTTCATGAAATTTCATTTTTCTTTCTCAGATCCGGGGAAGGGCCGTGGAATTTTGCTGTTTACGCCGGGCGGATTTTGCGGTACAATGGTACGACAAGACGGCGCGGCGCCGAATCGGAACGAAAGGGGGGAGCGGAAATGGCGCAGACCAATCTGCCGGGGGAGATCCTGGCCATGACCGGCCAGGCGGCCGACCGGCTGCTGAAGCTGGACAGCGGGGACGCCGCCCTGCTGTATCTCTCTCTCCTGCGCCGGGGTGAGGCGGAGAGCCTCCGGTGGCCCCGGGAGCGGCTGGACGCCGCCCTGGAGCAGCTGCGGGGCGCGGGACTGGCCCCCTCCCGGCTCCCCGCCCCGCCCGAGCCCCCCGCCCCGGAGGAGCCGCCCCCGGAGTACGCCACCGAGGATATTGCCGCCGCCCTGGCCGACCGGGCCTCCACCTTTCCGGCCCTGGCCGACGAGGTGGAGCGGAGGCTGGGCAAGAAGCTGTCCGCCGCCGACCTGAAAAACCTGTACACCCTCTATGACCATCTGGCCCTGCCCGCCGAGGTGATTCTCATGCTGGTGGGCTGGTGCATTCAGGAGACGGAGCGCAGATATGGGCCGGGCCGGCGGCCCTTCCTGTCCCAGATCCGCCGGACGGGCTTTACCTGGGCCCGGCAGGGGATCGACACTATGGAGCGGGCGGAGGAGCACATCGCCCGGCTCACCCGGCTGCGCAGCCGGGAGGCGGAGGTGCTGCGGCTGCTGGATATTCCCCCCCGGCCCCTGGTGGAGCGGGAGCAGACCTACATCGCCGCCTGGGACGACATGGGCTTTGACAACGAGGCTCTGCGCATGGCCTATGAGAAGACCGTCCTGAAAAAGCAGTCCATGGACTGGGGCTATATGAACGGCATCCTGCGCCGCTGGCATGAAAAGGGGCTGCATACCGCCGCCGCCATCCAGGCGGGGGACCGGGATCCCCGGCCCGTCCGGGCCGGAGGACAGCAGCCCCGGCCGGCCCCCGCCGGACAGGAGCGGCGGGATCGGGAGGATATGGAGCGGATGCGCCGCCTGATGGAACAGATGAGAGGAAAGGGGGACGGGGAAAATGGCCTATGACGCCGGCGTGCTGCGCCGGGCCACCCAGCAGCTGGAGCGGGACCGCCGGGAGCGGCAGGAGAAGGCCGAGCGCCTGCGCCGGGACGTCTACGCCCGGGAGCCCCGGCTGGAGCAGCTGGACCGGCAGCTGCAGCAGACCATGGCCCAGCTGGTGGCCGCCGCCCTGCGGCAGGGAGACGACCCCGCCCGGGCCGTCCGGCAGGTGAAGGAGCGCAACCTGGCCATTCAGCAGGAGCGGGCCGTCCTTCTGGGGGCGCTGGGCCTGCCGGAGGACGCTCTGGACGACAAGCCAGCCTGCCCGCTGTGCGGAGACACGGGCTGGCGGGGGGCGAAGATGTGCCGGTGTCTGCAGCAGCGGTGCGCCCGGGAGCAGATCGCCGAGCTGTCCAAGCTGCTGGACCTGGGGGAGCAGTCCTTTGACACCTTTCATATGGACTATTACAGCCAGACCCCCTACCCCGGCCTGCCCTCCCCCCGGGAGAACATGGAGCTGGTGTACGAGGTGTGCCTCAACTACGCCCAGAAGTTCGGCCGCTTTCCCATCCGAAACCTGTTTCTCACCGGCGCCCCCGGCCTGGGCAAGACCTTTCTGTCCGCCTGCATCGCCCGGACGGTGTCCGAGGCGGGCTATTCGGTGGTCTACGACACCGCCGGCAATATCTTCGCCCAGTTCGAGGCCCGGAAGTTCCAGCGGGACAGCGCCGACGGCCAGGAGGCCCGGGACGAGACACGGCGGTATCTCAACTGTGATCTGCTGATTCTGGACGACCTGGGCAGTGAGCTGACCACCCAGTTCACCCAGTCGGCCCTGTACGAGCTGGTGAACGGCCGTCTGGTGGGGGAGAAGCACACCGTCATCTCCACCAACCTGTCTCTGGAGGAGGTGGCCCGGCGGTATATTCCCCAGATCGCCTCCCGCCTGGAGGGGGAGTACCACGCCCTGCACTTTTTCGGGGACGACATCCGGCTGATGAAAAAGCAGCGGATGT
>CALWVX010000190.1 GCA_944385065.1 uncultured Oscillospiraceae bacterium
TCTCCCGGAGGGCTGGGTCTGGGCCGACCGGATCCAGCTGCGGGACGCCTACGCCGTTCCCAACGCCTTTCGCTCCTTCTCCCCGCTGGTGGCCGACCGGCTGGGGCGGTTTTAAATTCTTTTACAGGAGGCCGCAGAATGCGCCGCATGGTACTGTATCTGGGCATGAGCCTGGATGGGATGATCGCCGACCAAACCCACGGTGTGGAGTGGATGACGGGGCAGGACCCCTCCGACTCGCAGGAGGGGAGCTACTCCGAATTTATCCAGACCGTGGACACCATCTGGATGGGCCGGACCACCTATGATCAGATTGTGAGCCAGCTCTCCCCCGGCCTCTGGCCCTACGAGGGGCTGGAGACCTATGTGTTCACCCACCGCCCCGTTTCCGACGCCCCGGCGGGCGTTCAGTTCACCTCTCAGCCCCTGGACCGGCTGGCCCGGGACCTGAAACGCCGCCCCGGCAAGGACATCTGGCTGTGCGGCGGGGCCGATCTGGCCCGGCAGGCCCTGGCCCTGGATCTGGTGGATGAGCTGCGCCTGACGATCCTCCCCGTTCTTCTCGGGGGCGGTGTCCCTCTGTTCGGGCCTCTGCCTGCCTCCAAACAGCTGGCCCTGACGCGGGTGCAGGAGCGCAACGGCATGGTGGAGTGCTCCTACCTGCGCAGAGAGGAGTGGAACCGCAGTGATCTGTAACCTCTGTCCCCGCCAGTGCGGAGCCCTGCGGGAAGCCGACCGGGGGGATGGGGTCTGCCGGATGCCGGCCGTCCCGGTTCTGGCCCGGGCCGCCCTCCACCACTGGGAGGAACCTCCTGTCTCCGGCACCCGGGGCTCCGGGACCATTTTCTTCTCCGGGTGCTCTCTGGGGTGCGTTTTCTGTCAGAATCAGCAAATCAGCCATCAGGACTTCGGAAAACCTGTCTCCCTGGAGCGGCTTGCTCAGATCTGTGACGAGCTGACCGCTCAGGGCGCCCACAACATCAACTTTGTCAACCCCACCCACTATGCCCATGTGGTCCGCGCCCTTCTGAAAACTTACCCGCTGTCCGTTCCGGCGGTGTGGAACTCAGGGGGCTATGACCGGGTGGAGACCCTGCGCACGCTGGACGGACTGGTGGACATCTATCTGCCCGACCTGAAGTATCTGGATCCGGAGACCGCCGGGCGGTACTCCGCCGCCTCCGACTACCCCCAGGCCGCCCAGGCCGCCATCCGGGAGATGGTCCGCCAGACCGGCCCCTGCCGGTTTGACGAACACGGCCTGCTGATTCGGGGAACGGTGATCCGCCATCTGATCCTGCCCGGCCAGGTGGAACAGGCCAAGCGCATCATGGACTGGGTGGCCCGGGAGTTCCCGCCGGGGAGCGTTCTGTTCTCCCTTATGAGCCAGTACACCCCCTGGGGGAATCTGGCCCCCTATCCGGAGCTCAGCCGCCGCCTGCGGGGCGGCGAGATGCGCTCAGCCCGGGAATACATGGAGAATCTGGGTCTGGCCGGCTTCACCCAGGAGCGGACCAGCGCCAAAGAGGAGTACACCCCGCCCTTCGACCTGACGGGGGTATAAACAGGGGGGCCCGGACCATGCGGTCCGGGCCCCGAGACTGTCGAAAAAGTGACAAAGCCACTTTTTCGAGTTAGGCTGCACGAAATTTTCGCCTCGATTTCTTGCGAAATTGTCGGCAAAAATTTCGCGAGAAGTGTCATTTCCGAGGCGCATGTCCCCGAAAATGACGAGATTTCATTTTATTCCGTCGTCTGCGGACGACGGAACTCCTTGCAGGAGGGCTTTTTTGACAAGCTGGGAGCCCGGACCATACGGTCCGGGCCCCCTCGCTTATTTGTGGTAGGACGACCCCTCGTTTATTTTAAAGGCGCGGTAGAGCTGTTCCAGCACCATCACTCTGGCCAGATGGTGGGGGAAGGTCATGGGAGACATGGACAGACGCACCCACGCCTCCGCCTTCAGCCCCGGGTCCAGGCCGTAGGAGCCCCCAATGAGAAATACCAGCTGCTTCTTCCCCTCCCGGGGCCAGTCCCGGAGCAGCCGGGCAAATTCCTCGCTGGACCGCTCCTTTCCCTCCACGCACAGGGCCACCACGCTGGCGCCGGACGGCAGCTTGGCCCGGATGGCCTGGGCCTCCCGGGCCAGAGCCTGGTCGATCTGCCCCTGTGTGGGGGCCTGGGGCAGCCGCTCTTCCGGCAGCTCCGTCACCGTCAGCCTGCAATAGGCCCCCAGCCGCTTGCAGTACTCGCCGCAGGCCTCCTGATAGAATTTCTCCTTCAATTTGCCCACGCAGATCAGCTGGACGTTCAGCACACCGCCGCCCCCCTCTCCAGGCAGAAGGAGGGGCCCGGCTCCTCCCGGGGCGCCACAGTCAGGCTGATGTCCCGCTCCGGATCACAGCCCATGGCCTCCAGCCGGCGGCACACGGCCTGCCGGGCCCGGGCGGGGGTGTTGTTTTCGGCGGACAGATGGGCCAGAATCACCGTCCTGGCTCCCCTCTCCACCGCCAGCGCGGCCAGCTCGGCCCCCGCCTCGTTGGAGAGGTGGCCCCGGTCTCCCAGAATCCGCCGCTTCAAGTAGGGGGGGTACTTCTCGCTGGACTTCAGCCATTCCACATCGTGGTTGGTCTCACACGCCAGCAGGTCGCAGCCCGCCACTGCCTGGAGGACCGCCGGCGTGAGACAGCCCAGGTCTGTGACCGCCGCCGCCTTTCCCCCGTCCGAACAGAAAGTATAGCCCACACTGCACGCCGCGTCGTGGCTGGTGGGAAAGGAGGTCACCCACAGCTCCCCCATGGGGAAGCCCTCCCCCGGGCGGAAGACTCTCCCCAGCTCCTCCAGAAAGGGGACCCGGGGGCGCAGCCGATCCAGCGTGGGACAGGTGGCGTATACCGGCAGGCGCAGCCGCTTGGTCAGCGTGGCCAGCCCAGCCACATGGTCACTGTGCTCGTGGGTCACCACCACCCCCCGCAGCCGGGCCGGATCGACGCCCAGCCGCTCCAGGGCGGTGGTGATGCGTCGGGCGGAAATTCCCGCGTCCAGCAGCACATGGGTGTCTCCGCTGGAGATCAGCGCCGCGTTCCCGCTGGAGCCGCTGGCCAG
>CALWVX010000191.1 GCA_944385065.1 uncultured Oscillospiraceae bacterium
GCGTCGATGTCCAGGTTGTTGGTGGGCTCGTCCATCATCAGCAGGTCGGGATTGCCGAACAGGGCCTGGGCCAGCAGCACCTTCACCTTCAGCCGGGGGTCCAGGGTGGCCATGTCGTTGTAGTGCAGCTCGGTGCCGATGCCCAGCCCCTGGAGAATGCGGCTGGCGTCGCTCTCGGCCTCCCAGCCGCCCAGCTCGGCGTACTCCTCCTCCAGCTGACAGGCCAGCATCCCGTCCTCGTCGGTCATCTCCTCCTTGGCGTAGAGGGCCTCCTTCTCCTTGCCGATGTCGTACAGGCGCTGGTTGCCCATGATCACCGTGTCCATGACGTTGTACGCGTCATAGGCGTTCTGGTCCTGCTTCAGCACCGACATGCGGATGTTGGGCAGGACGGACACCTCGCCGGTGGTGGGCTCCAGCTGGCCGGACAAAATCTTCAGAAAGGTGGACTTTCCCGCGCCGTTGGCGCCGATGATGCCATAGCAGTTGCCCCGCAGAAACTGCAGGTCCACGTGGGAGAACAGCGGGGTGCCGCTGTAGTTGAGGCTCAGGTCGGTGACGGTGATCATGTCTGCTCACTTGCTCCTTTTCCATGGTCAAAATGATTCGGGGACTATCTTACCATAGGCACCGGGAAAAAGATAGCTTTTTCTGCAAGAAAAGTAGACAAAAAGAAAGAATTAGGCAGAACCGAAAATCCGAAAATCATGCGTTGTTCTACTCCCCCCCTTAGATTTTACCAAATCGAACATTTTCCTCCTCTCCAATTGTATTTATATTGACGCTTTAAACAAATCATTTTATAATGTTAGTGAAACAAATTGTCCGTGTTTTCATAGCAGAGAGGTGATACCGATGTTCATCTAACCTTGGTGATCGAAAATCAATGACAGGAAGCCGCTGATCACTTTGGAAGGTGGTATCCATGAATCGAACTAAATTCCTGCCGCTTTTGTGGCTGCTTACCTCGGTTCTGCTCCTGTTAAACTGGTTGTATGTGGACAGCATCTTTCGCAAGGTCGTCGTCTCGGTATTTCTCATCTTCGTTGCGGTCTTCTCGGCGCGTCCCCTTCAACAAGAGCTCAGCGCGGCCAAGCGCGGCAGCCACAGGTCCGCCGAACAAAGTCGGACGGAATCCAGCAGACGCGGACACGTCAACACCCAGATCCTCCGGGAAAAATACGGGAGCCTCTCTTTCCTGCGGACTTACTGGAGTCTGGGGTTTCTGGGAATTTCCACCGCACTTTCCTATCTTTTCCCGGAACATTACGGTTTGGCGCGGTTAAAGTGGATCGCTCTGGTTGTTTTCTTTTTGGACGGTCTGCATCTCTGCGCCGTCATCTTTTTTGCCAAACGAAATCTATAATCCTACTTGCGCAATGCAAAGCAAGGAGCCGGCGGGGATTCCCGCCGGCTCCTTGTAAATATTTGAGCTCCTATTTCAGATGCCAGATGTCCTCGTTATACTGACGGATGGTGCGGTCGGAGGAGAAGTACCCCGATTTGGCGATGTTCACCAGCATCTTCTTCGCCCAGCTCCGGCGGTCGCCGTAGTCGTGGAGGGCCCGGTTTTTCACGGCGATATACTCCTCCGTGTCCAGCAGGGCCATGAACCAGTCCTTCCCCTTCATGTCCCGCCACAGGGTGGACAGGCTCACCGGATCACCGATCGACAAAAGCTCCGGGGACACCAGGAAGTCCACCAGCCGCTCCACCCCCGGCCGGTGGTAGTAGTCCAGGGGGCGGTAGCTCCGGCCGTCGGGCTCGCCGCCCCGGTACAGGGCGATGACCTGATCGCTGGAGGCCCCGAAGGTGTAGATGTTCTCCTCTCCCACCAGCTGGGCGATCTCCACGTTGGCCCCGTCCATGGTGCCCAGGGTGACCGCCCCGTTGGCCATGAACTTCATATTGCCGGTGCCGCTGGCCTCCTTGGAGGCCAGGGAGATCTGCTCGGACAGGTCGCAGGCGGGGATCAGCCGCTCGGCCCAGGTCACGTTGTAATTTTCCACCATCACCACCTGGAGCCAGGGGCGCACCTGGGGGTCGGCCTCCAGCAGCCGGCTCAGGCACAGAATCAGGTGGATGATGTGCTTGGCCATCACATAGGCGGGGGCCGCCTTGGCCCCGAAGATCACCGTCACCGGCCGCTCCGGCAGGCGGCCCGCCTTGATCTCCAGATACTGGTGGATCACATACAGGGCGTTCATCTGCTGCCGCTTGTACTCGTGCAGCCGCTTGGCCTGGATGTCGAACACCGACATGGGGTCCGCCTCCACCCCCTGCCGGGACAGCAGGTCCCGGCACAGCCGCCGCTTGTTCTCCTGCTTGATCTCCAGCAGGCCGTCCAGCACCTCCTCCCGGTCCGCAAACGCCAGCAGCCCCTCCAGCTGCCGCGTGTCCCGCCGCCAGCCCGTCCCGATGCAGCTGTCGATCAGGTCGGTCAGTCCGGGATTGCAGTCCTCCAGCCAGCGCCGGAAGGTGACGCCGTTGGTCTTGTTGTTGAATTTCCGGGGGTACAGGTCATGGAAGGGTTTGAGCTCCGAGCGCTTCAGAATGTCCGTGTGGAGGGCGGCCACCCCATTGACGGAAAAGCCGTAGTGGATGTCCATGTGGGCCATGTGGACCCGCCCCTGGCCGTCCAGAATGGCCGTCCGGGGGTCATCGCCCGCCTGCCGGGCCCGGCGGTCCAGCTCCTGAATGATGGGGACCAGCCGGGGGGCGACGGTCTCGATATAGGCCAGGGGCCACTTCTCCAGGGCCTCGGCCAGAATGGTGTGGTTGGTATAGGCGCAGGCCCCCGTCACCTGTTCCACCGCCTGATCCATGGTCAGCCCCCGCAGGGTCAGCAGGCGGATCAGCTCCGGGATCACCATGGAGGGGTGGGTGTCGTTGATCTGGATCACCACATGGTCGGCCAGCGTTTCCGGGGCAAAGCCCCGCTCCTCCAGCTCGGCCAGCACCAGCTGGGCCCCGGCGGACACCAGAAAATACTGCTGGTACACCCGCAGCAGCCGCCCGGCCTCGTCGCTGTCGTCGGGGTAGAGGAAGGCGGTCAGCTGATGGGGGATGTCCCCCTTGTCGAACTGGATGCCGTT
>CALWVX010000192.1 GCA_944385065.1 uncultured Oscillospiraceae bacterium
GTGACAGCCATTCCCACCGCCATGGCCGCAGCCAGGCTCAGGGCAAGCAGTTTGCGGAATGTTTTCTTCATATCCTGTCCTCCTTCTTCTCCTGATTGGGCATTTTCCCCTCATGTATACGGGAGAGTTTAAGGACATTATACGATTCTCACAAAAGGAAGTCAATGGAAGTTTTTCACTCGTTTAATGTACGAATTCGATCAATTGCACCAGCGGAACAGACCGGGGCCGCCCCGAAACGGGGCGGCCCCGGTCTTTGGAAGGAATTCCTGATCAGCGGTTCAGCGCCTCGCAATCCTTCCCGGATGCAAACATCATCATAAAAGGCCCGCCGAAACGGCGGGCCAAGCAGATAACAGCTTCCGTTTTACAGATCCAGCAGCTTCCGGGCGTTTCCGCCCAGAATGGCCTCCAGCTCATCCGGCTCCAGGGGCAGGGCCCGCAGGCGGGTCAGGGCGGCGCCCTGATCGTCCCAGGGACTGTCGGTGCCGAACAACACCCGCTCCGCCCCGAATCTGCGCACCAGGCGCAGAAAGTCCTCCCGTCCCAGCAGGGGCAGGTCCTCGGGCCGGTAGCAGCCGTCGTCCAGCGGGGTCATCTCCCCCAGGGAGAAGGAGGTGTCCAGCAGTACGTCCGTCTCCCACAGCAGCTCCTCCACCCGGTCCCACTGCCGCCAGCCCCCCATGTGGGCTAGCACCAGCTTCACCGGCCCGGTCTGCCGCAGGGCCCGCAGGACCATCTCGGGCGAGCAGTTGTCCTTTCCCGGCATGCCCACGTCCAGCCCCGCGTGGGTCAGGACCACCAGTCCCAGCTCCCCGCACCGGTCCAGAATCCGCAGATAGCGGGGATCGTCAAAGTCGGTCCCTTGATACTCCGGGTGGAGCTTGATCCCCTTCAGGCCCAGGCGCTGGACCCGGGCAAGCTCCTCCTTCCAGCCGTCAAAGTCCGGGTGCATGCACCCGAAGGACAGCACCCCGGTCTCCTCCCCCCGCTCGTTCATCCGGGCGGAGGCGTCGTTCACATGGGGGACCTGCCGGGCGCTGGTGGCCACCGGCATGACCACAGAGCGGTCCACCCCCGCCCGGGCCATGGAGGCGGCCAGACCGGCGGCGGTGCCGTCGGAGAAGGGGACGGTGTGGGACAGGTGCTTGAGCTTGTCCAGAGTGGCGGCGGCGATTTTGTCCGGGAAGGTGTGGGTATGGATGTCAACGATCATGGCAAAGGCTCCTTTTTGGTTCTCCCCGTTATCATACCACAAACCGCCCCGTTTCGGGCGCTCAATTTGGGGCGGGGACTGGAAAAATTGTGCCGCGCCCCCGCCGTTCCGGGGCGGAGGCGCGGGGGTGGGGATCACGGCTGCTCTTCGCCCAGCGCCTGGCTCTGGTCCACCAGCACCTTGTGGTGATAGCAGGAGAAGGTCTCCTCCACCAGCTTCTCGTCCGGCTTGCGGGTGAACAGGGAGACCACCGGCACGATCACCAGCCCGGCCACCATGCAGAAGGCGCCCGCGTTGATGGAGGACCGGAGCACGGCGGGGAACAGGGAGGGGACGGCGATGTTGGCCAGCATGACCACGGTGGAGAACAGGAAGCTGGCCCAGCAGGCGGCCCGGGTGGCCTTTTTCCAGTACAGGCCGTACAGGAAGGGGGCCAGGAAGGCCCCGGCCAGCGCGCCCCAGCTGATGCCCATGAGCTGGGCGATGAAGGTGACGTTGGACCTGTACTGAATGATGGCCAGCACCACCGAGATGGCGATGAACACCACGATCAGACAGCGCATGACCAGCACCTGCCGCTTTTCGCTCATGTTTTTCACCACATGGTCCTTCAGCAGGTCCAGGGTCAGGGTGGAGCTGGAGGTGAGCACCAGGGAACTGAGGGTGGACATGGAGGCGGACAGCACCAGAATGACCACGACGGCCATCAGCAGGTCGGGCAGGCCGGAGAGCATGGTGGGGATGATGGAGTCATAGCCGTTGGCGGCAACGTCGATCTGGTCGGAGAACAGCCGGCCGAAGCCACCCAGGAAGTAGCACCCGCCGGCCACCACCAGGGCGAACAGGGTGGAGATGATGGTGCCCGTGTCGATGGCCTTCTCGCTGCGGATGGCGTAGAACTTCTGCACCATCTGGGGCAGGCCCCAGGTGCCCAGGGAGGTGAGCAGCACCACGCCCAGCAGATTCAGGGGGTCGGGGCCGAAGAAGGAGGCGAACACCCCGGGGGTGGAGGAGACGGCGGGGTCGCTGACCTGAGCCAGCCCGTCCAGGGCGGCCATGAAGCCCCCCTGGCTGTTCAGGACGGCGGCGATGACCGCCACAATGCCCACCAGCATGATGATGCCCTGGATAAAGTCGTTGATGGCGGTGGCCATATAGCCCCCGGCGATGACATAGACCCCGGTGAGCACCGCCATGACCACCACGCACACGGAGTAGTCGATGTTGAAGGCCATGCCGAACAGGCGGGACAGGCCGTTGTACAGGCTGGCGGTATAGGGGATCAGGAAGATGAAGATGATGACCGAGGCGGCGATTTTCAGGGACTTGCTGTCAAACCGCTTTCCGAAGAACTCGGGCATGGTGGCGCTGTCCAGATGCTGGGTCATGATGCGGGTGCGCCGCCCCAGCACCACCCAGGCCAGCAGCGAGCCCAGCAGGGCGTTGCCGATGCCCGCCCAGGTGGCGGCGATGCCGTATTTCCAGCCGAACTGTCCGGCGTAGCCCACAAAGACCACGGCGGAGAAATAGGAGGTGCCGTAGGCGAAGGCGGTGAGCCAGGGGCCCACCGACCGGCCGCCCAGCACAAAGCCGTTCACGTCGGAGGCGTTCTTCCGGCAGTACAGGCCGATGGCCACCATCACCGCGAAAAACACCAGCAGCAGACTCAGTTTGATTACCATGGGAACCATTCCTCTCTCGCGGCTTTGCTTCGCCGCTTTGTACCGTTGAAGTTTAACGCTTAAAAGCGAAAAAGTCAAGGGGGTTTGAAAAATTTTTTCCCGGGCAAAAAAATTCCCCGGCGCTTGCGCGCCGGGGTGCAAAGCAGACGCCGGGTTATCGAATGGTCCCGTTGGG
>CALWVX010000193.1 GCA_944385065.1 uncultured Oscillospiraceae bacterium
CGCCATTACGGTCGCCCTGAAGGATCGCCCCCCTCTCTTTTCCGCCCCACATGTATATGTCGAAACCTGGGACCTGTACGCCCAGACGGGAAGCGTCAAGCTGGTGTCCGTCCCCTCCTTCTATGCCGATTGGCGCAAGGAGACAGAAAAGGATTTCATCCAGCGCTATATGCTCAGCTCCGGAGTGGCCGCCCTGGAACTGCCCGACGGCACTGTCCGGGGAGAGCTGGCGGTGGAGTACGCCGACACCGTCTATCGGGCGGACAGCACGGTGGACGAGGCCGGGGTGTGCCTCTTTTCCTTTGAGCAGGACTGGCCCGAGGGGATCAACCCGCGCAGCAGCAGCTGGTTCATCGGTCTGCCCTACACCCTGCGGCTGTATGACCAAGACGGCGCGGTACTCCTGGAGCAGACCGGCAGCATCCCCCAATCGGACGCGCTGATCACGATTGGATTTAGGTCTTAGATAAAGACAGCCCGGAGCGGCATGGCCGCTCCGGGCTGTTGGATTTTGACTCGCTCGAAACTTACTTGATGGGCTCGCCGGCGGCCTTCTTGGCCTTGATCTCCTTCAGCGCGTCCTTGTAGGACAGGTTGACCCGGCCCTTGTCGTCGATGTCGGTGACCTTGACCCAGATCATGTCGCCCACATTGACCACGTCCTCCACCTTCTCCACCCGGTGGTCGGCCAGCTTGGAGATGTGGACCATGCCGTCCTTGCCGGGGGCCAGCTCCACGAAGGCGCCGAACTGGAGGATGCGCACCACCTTGCCGTAGTACAGCTCGCCCACCTGGGGGACGAACACGATGGTGTCGATCATCTTCTTGGCGGCGTCGCAGGCCTCGGCGTTGGGGGAGGCGATGTGGATGGTGCCGTCGTCCTCGATGTCCACGGTGGCGCCGGACTCGGCGGTGATCTTCTGGATGACGGAGCCGCCCTTGCCGATGACCTCACGGATCTTGTCGGGGTCGATCTTCATGGTGATCATCTTGGGGGCGTACTTGCTCACCTCGGGACGGGGGGCGGCGATGCAGGGCAGCATCACCTCGTCCAGGATGGCGTACCGGGCGTCCCGGGTGATGTCCAGGGCCTCCTTGATGATCTCGTGGGTGAGGCCGTCGTTCTTCAGGTCCATCTGGATGGCGGTGATGCCCGCCTTGGTGCCGGCCACCTTGAAGTCCATCTCGCCGTGGAAGTCCTCCACGCCCTGGATGTCGATGAAGGTCTGGAAGGAGCCGTCGTCATCCTGAATGAGGCCGCAGGAGATGCCGGCCACGGGGGCCTTGATGGGCACTCCCGCGTCCATGAGGGCCAGGGTGGAGCCGCAGATGGAGCCCTGAGAGGTGGAGCCGTTGGAGGACAGGACCTCGGACACCACCCGGATGGCGTAGGGGAACTCGTCCACCGAGGGGAGCACCGGAACCAGGGCCCGCTCGGCCAGGGCGCCGTGGCCGTACTCCCGGCGGTTGGTTGACCGGGGCGCCCGGGCCTCGCCCACGGAGTAGGGCGGGAAGTTGTAATGGTGCATATAGCGCTTCTCGGTCTCCTCCCAGATGGTGTCCAGCTTCTGGGAGGCGGCCAGGGTGTTCAGGGTGCACACGGACAGAACCTGGGTCTGGCCGCGGGTGAACAGGCCGGAGCCGTGGACCCGGGGCAGCACGCCCACCTCGGCGGCCAGGGGACGGATCTCGTTCTTGGCGCGGCCGTCCACCCGGTGGCCCTCCAGCAGCCAGGCCTTGACGATCTTCTTCTGGAACTTGTAGGTGAACTCCTCCAGATACTGGTCCATATCCGGATAGTCCTCCAGATACTTCTCATGCCAGTGGTCGATCATGGCGTTCCAGCGCTGCTCCCGGACGTTCTTGTCGTCGGTGTCCATGGCGGCCTTGGCCTCGTCCATGAACTCGTCCACAATCTTGTCGAACAGCTCCTGGTCGAACTGGGCGTGGTCGTACTCCATCTTGGGCTTGCCGATCTCCCGGACGATCTGGTCGATAAAGTCGATCTGCTTGCGGATCTCCTCGTGGGCCTTCACAATGCCGGCGTACATGATCTCGTCGGGGATCTCGTCGGCTCCGGCCTCGATCATGACCACCTTCTCCCGGGTGGCGGCCACCGTCACGTCCATGCGGCTGGTCTTGCGCTGCTCCTGGGTGGGATTCAGGACGATCTGGCCGTCGCAGTAGCCCACCTCCAGGCAGCCGATGGGGCCGGCGAAGGGGATCTCGGAGTAGCTCACGCAGGCGGAGGCGCCGATCATGGCGGCCACCTCGGGGGAGCAGTCGTAGTCCACGCTCATGACGGTGCACTGGATGCACACGTCGTTGCGGAAGTCATAGGGGAACAGGGGGCGCATGGGCCGGTCGATCAGGCGGCTGGCCAGCACGGCGGGCAGAGAGGGACGGCCCTCCCGGCGCATGAAGGAGCCGGGGATCCGGCCCACGGCGTACAGCTTCTCCTCGAACTCCACGCTCAGGGGGAAGAAGTCGATGCCGTCCCGGGGGCGGGGGGAGACGGTGACGGCCACCATAACGGTGGTCTCGCCGTACTTGACCATGGCGCTGGCGCTGGCCAGCTCGGCCACCTTGCCCACCTCGATGGTCAGGGGACGGCCGCACAGGTCCATGGTCCAGCTTTTGAACTTGGGAAATTCCTTGTGCTTGATGATGGTTGACATGGGTTGTCCTCCTTTTGTTCTGATTTCCCGCCGGCGACAACCCTTTTTAGCACTTGAATTTAAGTCCGGACAGGGCGCGCGTCCCTCCTGTCCTTGCGAGGAGGGACGCAGGCCAGATGCGGCGATCCGTATTCCACCGGGGATGGACGGATTCCCACAGCTCTGACGGGCCTCGGAACGGCGCGGCATCCGCACAGGCTCAAATTCAACTGCTAAAAAAGCGCCGGCGCGGCGGGATCTGGGTTTGTTTTATATGCGAACATAGGGCAGCGTGGTAAAACGCTGCCCTATGAATCACAACATTACTTTCTAATGCCCAGCTTGGCGATGATGGCGCGGTAGCGCTCGAT